>JAFGFE010000015.1 GCA_016931225.1 Candidatus Zymogenaceae bacterium | reverse complement strand
TATCCTCCTTCAACTTTTTGAGTTGTTTGCCAGGAGGCATCTGACCACCTTTCTTTTCAACTGTCAAGTCAAGTTAATCTTGTCACACATGATGCATCTCCTTGAACGGAACAGGGAAAGATAAGATATCTTTGAAGCGACATGAAGACTGTTTCACACCTCCCTTCCATAACAGTCCGTAATGGATAAATACATTTCACTATAATTATAGTTGCGCCATTTTCGCGAGTATTTCCGCCGTTCGCTTTTTATTCACGATACCGCACACGCACGGCTTGGCCAGAAGTTCCGCACCCTCTTCCGATGTCAGCATGCCCTTTCTTATTTTTTTCACTATGTTAGATACATAATGCGATGAGACAAGTGCATGACCGCACTGGGTCGTTATCTCAAGGGTAAGATGATCAGGTAACTCGTCTGTTTTCCCGAAAACCCCCGCGGTATAATGCGTAGTATGTTCCGTAAGTCCCGTTTCATCACATATTTTTCGTACATCAGAGAAAAGTCCCGATAGTACCACGGAAATACCCAGAGCCTTTTCACGGAGCTCGCGAACAAGCGATGTTATTGAGCTCATGTCGGTGAAAACCGCTGTGACAATACCCGCCTGTGCGGCCATGGGGAGAAGGTATTCTTCCGGTATACTCAGGGGGAAACCGATAAAGTTGTTCGGCTTGTATTTCAGTACCGTTCGGGCGATTTCCTGGATCTCTTCAGACTTCTCTTCCTTGTGCTTGTAATGCACCATACACAAGATGACGATTTCCTCGCCTGAATGGTTTTCACTCAATCCGATCCTGTCCAAAGTGTGCGTCATCTTTTGCTCCTTATCTGACCAGTGCCATGCCGACATTGACCTTGCCGTTGGGATACGGATTGAAACCGAGCTCTTGACCTAATTTTTTAAGATCATCCAGCAGTGAATGGCCGCCATTTTCGTCATTTCTCGCTATCAGACTTACCGTCACGACGGTATCCACCGAGTGGTTGATGAATGTGACCAGTTCACCCAGTACGTCCATCGCTCGCTCTCGGGGAACTATGAACTCCGCAATTGCGGATAAAACCCGTTCTCCGAGCACCTCCGATTTCAATGCGCCTGTATCGGGATTCTCCATCAATGAGAGCACCGGATTATACGTGGCGAACTCTCCCCCCAGGGAGATCACTTCCCTGGTAACCTTGTCAAGCTCCGAGAGCTTCGTGGCGACTCCCGGTCGTCCGAGCTCGAGGGAAAATCCAACATTTCCCTCGGTGAACTCATCCTTGACGTCGTTTGTCTTCATCTCCTCGGTCCCTCGCCCCAACACCTCGGTACTTTCATGGTGGTGAAGCGGATCGGAAAACGCCGCCCGAATTATCCGGGGGTATGGGATTTCATCTACCTGCTTGATGGCTCCCTCCGTACATATTCCTGATCTGAGACAGACACCGCATTCGACACAGGAATCGTAGTTGATGACTATTTTCTTATTCCTGATTTCAAACGCACCGACAGGGCAGATCGGCAGGCAGTCCGCACATTTCCTACAGAGATCTTGATCAACATACATTTTTAACCGCTCCTGTATGCTTTCTCGTTGTTTAAAGGAAAATGGACCGTAATAATATATGTCTAAACTGACTGTACAGACTCTCGGGATCAATATGAGCGATATTGAACTTCCGCTCTTTATGAGTATGGGTCATAATACCCTTGTTCACGGCGGATATGAGATGAATGAGCATCTCCGGCTCAATGTCGATGATCACTCCCTCTTCAAACGCCAGTTTCACCAGGGGCCGAGCTTCACGAATGTTTTCGATGCTCCAGTTCCTGATACGTTCGGTTAAATCGTCTGAGAGATCTCCCCCATACTCCTCACTGTCTATCATCCAGAACAATCTCATGAATTTCTCATTATCTTTGGTAAAGGCAAACAAAGAGTCCATGAGAAAAAGCAATTTCTCCCTCGTCGGCATTTCCGATCGAACCGCGTCCACGATGACCTGGTGATATCTTTCGAGATAGTAATCATACATCTCGATATATAGAGTTATTTTTGAGGGAAAATAACTGTAAAGCGTGCGTTTCGTGACGTTAGCACGCCGGGCGATATCGGCAATTGTCGTTTTACTGTACCCGGTTTCAAGAAAGAGGTTGTGCGCGGCCATGGAAATGCGCATCCGAATAGCGTTTTTATTTTGTTCTCGACGACTTTCAGAGATTGCTTGTTCCGTACAATGTATCTCAAGATGGCCCATTGTTACCCCGAGAGATCCTCATGAAAGATAGAATTGAATCGTGCCAAATAAAAGTATACCGTCGGTCTACTTTTTTTCTGATTATAGCAATCCTGAAAAGATTGTCAAGAGGAAATGTGGAAAAAGGTATTAACTTCGTGTTTTATCGAAATATGACCACATGACTGCCTTTTGAAAAGGTCTTGTCGTATAGAGACGATAGTGATCGCCCTAGATTTCTTAAAAATTCCCTAAAATGCCGGACATTCAGATCAGCATCGGTGAAGTGTGTGGAGTTGGTACGTCGAGCACACGAGGAGACGGGTCAGGCGTCCGCAGACAGACGGATCGGTGGGGCGACTTTATCAGATTATCAAGAATGAGTTTTACGAGGTGGCCTTCAGGAAGAAACTCCATCGGTTCCTTGAGGAGATACCGGCCGATCTTGACGGCTTCATGAATCTCTACAACGAGGCACGGGAAGTACCGTCAGGGACGAACGCCCCGGGAGACCTTCCCTGACGGCCTGGATTTGTGTCAGTGACTTGTGTATGAAGAGACGGTAGCCGAGGAAAGCATGGCGAAGTATAGTAAAACCGTCTCACAGGAAGGGAAACTGTCAACGCAACTCACAACTACCGCACCTAAAATCCTTTACAATTCGTTTTTTATAGTAAAAAAACAAACGACATGACTATTCGATGTCCCTCTTTTCCCGACACACAGGACATCACACGCACCCGGAAACCTCAACGCCCCGATTACCGGCTCACCCGAATTGAGTTGAACGAATGTCACCGAGATATCTTCAAGCCCATCGCCGCACATATCGCATGAAAGCTCCTCGTCAATGGATCTTGTTATATACGCGCCGATGATGTGGGGCGCACCCACAACCGCCTTCACTGTACGATTTTACCGCCGTCCCGGATGATCGTATCATCCTTGTATGTTCTCTTCTGTTCTATTGGATATTTTTATCAATCGAAACCGTCCCTTATTTGAAAGTAAGGATTCCTCTCCGGCACGTGGGGACGATAAGGAAAAGACGCCGGAGAGGAACCATTTGAGTTGTTGCTATTTACTATTCTCCAATACTTTCAGCATCTGCATACTTCATGATGCATCTTTCCGATTTTTAAAACGGCATCATCGTGAAATGCGGCTGGTGCAGTGTCGTGATATCCACAAGCGCCGGCCTCTCGCTCTCGACGGCCTCTCTGAGTGCGGGCTCTAGTTCCTGGGGTTTTTTCACCTTTATCCCCATCCATCCCGAAGCCTTCGCCAGGGATGCCAAATCGGGCTCGTTGTATTCGGTAATCTTCCTCCGCTGTGGATTCATAAAATCATTGACGTTGCCCAAAACAGAATTGTTGAGGATCACGTAGGTGACCGGTATATCGTACTGGACCGCGGTCTCCAGGCAGCTGAGGGCCATGAACATGCAGCCGTCACCGGTCGGGCACATCACCCTCTTCTTTGGATTGAGCAATTGCGCGGCCAGGGCCGCCGGCGGCCCCCATCCCATGGCGGCTGCGCCGCCGCCGGCGAATATCTGCCCCACATGTGTGGACTGGAACAGGTGTGTAAAAAATATCCGATTGTTTCCTGCGTCCAGCACCAGGAGGTCGTCGGGACCGAGCACCTTCGAGACCTCGCCGACGATTCTGCCCGGCGGGATCGGCGTGTCGGTGGAGTCGTGAGAGATGTTTTCAAAATAGCCGTGTGCCTTCTTGAACGCCTTGACCTCCTCGATCCTCTTTTTCACGTCGATCTTCGGGTTTCTCTCCTTGACGGCGTCGATAATCGCCCGAAGTGCACACTTCGCCTCTGACGTCACGCCGATTGTCACCGGATACGTCCACCCCACGTGGAGCGGTTCGATGTCCACCTGGATGATCTTCTGCTCCATCGGACGGATGAAATCGGGGGAGAGCATCTTCATATTCTCCGGCGCCAATCCCGTTCCCACGGCGAAGATGACGTCCGCATTCGTCACCCGCTCGTTCGCGGCCTTTTGGCCGATGATCCCGGTGGTGCCGAGGGCCAGGTCGTGTACCTCGGGGATGGTGCTCTTTCCCATGTAGCTGGTCGCAACCGGCATACCCAGAAGCTCGGCCGTCTCTTGAACCTCCGCGTACGCCTTGGCGGCGTGGATGCCCCTTCCGGTGATCATCACCGGGTTTTTCGCTGCAATGAGCATATCCGCGATGCGGTCTGCGTCATCCATTGTGATCGAGGGGGGCGATACGTTCAGATGTCCCGCAATGGGATAGAGTCGGGGATTCGCGGTATCGGGGTCCAGTTCCTCGCTGATCACGCTCCAGCGGATGATAACCGCCGCCGGCCCCGGCTTCCCGGTCGTGGCGTGCTTGATGGCAAGCTGGATGCCGTGGGCGAATTCGCTGGCGTTGGTGGCGACGGTGGTGAATTTTGTCATTGAGCGCATGATGGACGGAAGGTCGAAAGCGCCGTAATCGCCCGTGGCGTTCTGGTACGGCTGGTGCAGCGGGAGGCTTGCGTAATCGGATGTTTCCGTGATGATCAGCATCGGCACGCCGGCAAGATACGCCTCCATGATGCCGAACGCGGCGTTCGAGCCCATCCACGCCCCCTGCCCCATGATAACCGCGGGCTTTCCCGTTATCCGTCCATACATATCCGCCATGCAGGATGCGGTTCCCTCCTGCCTGGAGAGGATCATCTTGATTTTATCTTGTTTTTCCTCCAGGGCTTCGAATAAAAATGGCGTGCATCCTCCGGGGATGCCGAAGATATATTCAATACCCGCCTGTACGAGAATGTCCGCCATTACTTCAGTTGCTTTCGGCATACTGTCCTCCTTGATGCCTTTTATGTCCGGGATGACCGGCCTTGATTGATCAATATTTTACCAATCTATGTAATATCAGCATGATGATTCCGCAGAGAAACGCCATCCCCATCAGTGCCATAATCCCGGCGGTGTAGCTGCCTCCCGTCATGCCGACCACCTGTCCAACGACGATCGGACACACCCCGCCCCCGATCAGCATGGCCATTCCGTTGTAAAAACCGGTCCCTGTTCCCACCCTCTCCTTCGGGAGGATATGCTAGAGGATTGCGAACTCGTTGGTGCAAAACCCATCTGGAAGAAGACGGCCGCGGAAAAGAGCGCCACGGTCATAAAGATGGTTGGGGACGTTGCGGCGAAGTAGGTGATGACGGCGGTGATGATGTACCCGAGACCGGCCAGCAGGGATCGTCTCCCCGTTCGATCACCGAGAAACGCCATCACGGCGATCCCCGCAATGGAAAAGAGATAGGGGACGGCCGCCACGAAGGTGAGCTTTCCGAAATCGAGGCCCTGCTCCCGGACGAAATAGGTGGGGAGCCACATGATCAGCCCGTACGCCGTCATGTTGTTCATAATGCCCGCCAGCATCAATATCCAGTACGTCGGCTTTTTGGCGATCTCCTTGATCTGGGAACTAAATCGCTCATCCATCTCCGCTTCCGGCTCCATATTGCCTTCTATATACGCGACTTCCGCTTTTGTTATCCGCGGGTGTGATTTGGGGCTATTGAACACAAAGGCAACAACCAGTGGAATGCTGATGATAATCCCCATAACGCCGAGGAAGTAGAACATCCCCCGCCACCCCAGCCACCCGATAACGGGCACAAGCACAAGCGGAGCAATGATGGTGGACCACATCACGCCGCTGATCCAGATGCCGTTCGCCCGGGATCGTTCCTTCGGGGGAAACCAGGTCTTCGTCAAAAGACTCATCATCGGAAAATGAATCCCCTCGCCGACACCCAGCAGGAACCGAACCGCGACGAAGGCGGTAAAGACCGCCGATATCATCGGTGATTGCGGTGAAAATGGAAATGAGGATGATAATGACAATCAGGCTTCTTCTGGCGCCCATCTTCTCGCCCAAGGGGCTTGCGAACATGTTCGTCAGGCCGTATCCCACAAAGAAGATGCTGATAAGCAGACCACCGTATTCGCCGATCTGGGCGTCGGTCCAGCCGAATTCCTCGGCGATCTTCGGCAGCGCCAGTGAGAGGTTCAGACGATCGAGATAGGCGATCAGGAGTGTCACCAGGAGCACCACCGGCAGTCCCCACCGCTTCGAGCCGAACCTTCGTCTGTTCCATACGATACCCTTCTTCTTTCTCTATTCAAATCACGTCAATAGTATCGTTCATCGTGGTACGAGTTGCTTTTACGTCTTCTTCTGGTCAAGAAGCTCCTTTTTGATCTCTTTCAGCGTCTTTTTCGCCCAGGATAGGTAATATTTTTCCGCACCCGTTTCAATCAATTTTCCTAAGCGATCTACCGCTGTCTCGAGCCTCCCCGCGGCGCGCTGCATCAGCACCAAAAAATAGGTGGACTTGTATATCAGCTCACGGATGATGTGGAAATCGATGTCCCCCTTATCGTCATCATTCTGATCGCCCCCCCACTCGATGACACACGTAAGATCGAGAAGTGCGTTGTCATAGGCGCCGAACTCTTCGGGGATGACCGAGAGTCCCATGCCGCGGATATAGGTGGCAAAAAGATGTGACGACCGGTAACGGGATGTCTCCCGAGATCGGTCGAAATGCGACATCGCATTTTTTATATTATCGATGATCGGCATGAATCTCGATGTCTGTGTGGCTTTGATGATATACGCCACTCCTAAAAGAGCGTGTTTCATCTGCACACATGTATCATTCTCGGATACGGCGGCGAGATGAGAAAGTGCGTCGTCCGCCCGGCCGCGGGTGATATCACATAGTGCCGATAACAACTCCCGTGCTTCCTCCGCTGACGGTCCCCCGTCGAAAAGAGACGCCGTATCGTCCCGTCGTTCAGGATGGACGACGGAACCGGCCACAAGCCTCCACGACACCGATTGAGGATCTATCGATTCCAGATCCCGGTCAATCGTCTCCCATGCGCCGGGCAGACATCGAAAATTGAGCGCCTCATCGATTAACTCCGGCACGGACCGAAGGACACGGAACAATCGCTCGACGTTCGCCCGGGTGAGTTTGGCACGAATCAGCGGCATGTACGCCACCAGGGCGCTGTCACCCTCCCAGACGTATGTAATGACCTCTTCGGTGCTCTTCAATGAAAGCAGGTTCCGGACGAAAAGGACGCCGTCCTCCTCGACGATTTTCTTCATATATTTTTTGTATATGGACATCATCTCGAGGGTGTACTCGAAGGGAATCCCGATGTCCTCCCGCTTTCTTATGAGTGAGAGTATTTCCAGGTCGACGGTATCGTATATCGTCCCCCCATCGGTTGACTGGGGAAGGATCACGCCCATACGCTCCGCCTCCTTCAGGCGCGCGGCGCCATATCCTGTCGCCTTTTCGATATCCTCGGGCGATACGACCCGTGTGGGGATGTCCAGCCGTGAGACACCCAGGATTCCCTCCCTCAGTATCAACTCTTGATCGAGGTCGGTATCACTCTCCAGTATCTGCTTTATCACATACAGGGGGAGAAACCGTTCATTTTGAAGTCGCTTGATGAGCCTGACCCGGTCGACGCAAGCCTCGTCGTAGTATGACATGGTGCGACCGGTTTTGATGGGTCTGGGAAGCAGACCCTCTTTCAGGTAGTGCTTGATGGTGGGGATGGTTACGTCGGCGCGTTTCGCCAGTTCACTGATTTTCAACCCGGGGGGTTTCTGTCCCGCCTTTTTTGACACACGATTATCCTCAATAGAATAGAAAGTAGCAGGTTCGACTTTCTAATTCATGTCATGCCCAAAACATTTTGTCAAGAAAATAATCCCTTCATGTCACACAAAGACATATTTTCAGTCTCAATGTATAAACACCATACAGATACAATATTTTTTTGTCTTCATCTTCTATGATATACAATGATGTAAACCCTCAACATGTGGTTGTCTTATGAAAACTGATGCAGTTTTTGATCTTGTAGACCGGGCGGTCAATGGAGACGGACAGGCCCTCGAAGAAATTGTACTCCTCATTCAGGACAAGGTCTATAACCTCGCTTTGAGGATGCTGTCCAACCCTGAAGACGCTCGGGACGCAACCCAGGAAATCCTTGTGAAGGTGATTACCAATCTTTCCGGTTTTCGTAAAGAAAGCGCCCTTACTACGTGGGTATTCAGCATTGCGTCCCGTCACCTTCTCACCGCCCGAAAATCCCGGGCGGAACGTCTTGAGCTGAATTTCTCCACATACGGGGAAATGATCGATTATGGATGCGCCCTGGATAAAAATGTCAACTATCCCCGGGCAGATGAACGTCTCATCGTCCGGGAGATTAAAATAATGTGCATGTATGGAATGCTCTTGTGTCTCAGCCGGATGGATCGCATCGCGTTTATTCTTTCAGAAGTCTTTGACGTTTCCGGTGTCGAAGGTTCCGAAATAATGAACAGTACGCCTGCTGCATACCGACAGCGCGTCTCCCGATCTAAAAGAAAACTCAGGGATTTCATGGACAAAAAGTGCGGTCTGTTCAATCCAGACGCATCCTGCCGGTGCGAAAAGCAGATTGTCTATGAGATCTCAATCGGCCGTGTCCGGCCCGATCGCCTCGTCTTCTCAGAAGATCCGCCGGTCGAAGATACTATACAACATTGCCTCCAGGAGATCAATGCCCTTCAGCGCCTGTCGGTCCTGTTTCGGAGCCATCCCGATCATACGCTGGGTGAGGGATTTGCGGCGAACATCCGAAATCTCATTGAAACGGAAACCTGGAAGGTTCTGCAATAAAGGTTGTTTAACACGTGTATAAAAAGGAGAATATCGATGAAATCGGATCAGAATATCAAAAAAGCAGTTCAGGAACATCTCGAGTATACCGATGAAGAAATGAAGATGTTCCTTGCAGATTCCAATAACGGTGATATACTCTCAAAAATGTCCACCCTCGCGGATAAAACCATCGTCGTCGAGGTCGTCTCGTCAAAGGGGTGCAATTCGGCACATAGGACCGGGGATCGATTTTATTTTGACGCGGCGGGAAATCTGATAACCTCTCTGAATCCAAAACGGATGTGCATATATGCGCTTCATTCTCTCGCACCCCTGATTTACGGTGCCTCGGAGTTTCTCTATGCCGATATGGACCCAAATACGCTGAAGTTCAGTCGGGCGGGATGCATTGACGTTGGAGTGAAGTGCGGTGGGTGGGGACATATCATTATGGAGCTTCGGGTGGAGGACCGGAACCGGGGAAAATGACCGGCCTGTTTCCCGGAGGATTCATGCATTTCTTCGGTGTACATGCGGCCGGCGGTTATTTCTGGTATGGTTGCTTTCATTCTGAGTGATTCCCCCGGCGAAACCCCTTGACTTCTCCACGAAAAGGGGCATACTGAGAGAGAACTCAATCTCCCGGACACTTCATCAAACGGTGACCATGGATTCTCCCCTCCAGGAACTTTCGTCGACGTCTCGTCCGATTATCGCCTGTCTCCCCCTCTATCCGCCGCTGGCGCTTCTGGATTCCCTCGGTTTTCATCCGTTCATCCCCTGGAATCTCAAGGCGCACATACAAAACACGGAACAGAGCGATCGACACCTTCAGAACTATGTCTGCTCCGTGGCCCGTCACCTCGTCGAGTACCTCCTGACCCGCGGCGCAGAACAGGTCGACGGCATTATCGCCTATAACGCCTGTGACACCCTCAGAAACATGCCCGAAATCATCCTGAGCGGTCTTCAGGAAAGACACACATCCATCCCTGTATTCACGTATCATATTCCCATGACGGGCGCCATAGGGAGATCACGCT
This sequence comes from Candidatus Zymogenaceae bacterium, assembly GCA_016931225.1. Classification (NCBI taxonomy): domain Bacteria; class Deltaproteobacteria; order Candidatus Zymogeniales; family Candidatus Zymogenaceae; species Candidatus Zymogenaceae bacterium. Next base: position 109,007 of record JAFGFE010000015.1, on the reverse strand, counting down.
CCGATTACGTCCGGGTGTATATAGAAAATGAAATAAATCGGCTGATCCGTGAGCTGGAGTCGTCCTTCGGTGTATCCTTCAACGCCTACAGGTTTCTGGAAAGCGTTGAATTATACAACGCGGTCAGTGGTCTGTATCGCACCGTCAACGACCACCTTTCCGAGGGACGGATCGATTTCGCTCGATTCGTCACCCTGCTTTTGGATGTGTCTTTCATGCCGATCACCGGACAATTCTCCACGCTCTCGGCCGCAATCGATGACCTGAAGAACGCCCCTAAAATAAATGACGACAAAAAACGGATCATCGTCAGCGGCATCCTCCCACCGCCCCGGTCGGTTATCGAAGCGATGGAACGATCAGGACTCCGAGTGGTGGGCGAAGACCTGGCGATCTTCCGCCGAAGTTTTTCATACCGGCCCGCCCCGATAAAGGAGCCGGGGGCATACTACGCCGGGTTCTATGAAGATCATTATCCCTGCACGACATTATACTACCTGGCGGATCGACGGATTGAAACGATCCTTTCCCTCTGCCGTAAGCTGAAGGCCGACGGTTTCGTCTTCCTGGGAGAGAAATTCTGTGAATACGAATATTTTGAGTTCCCGCACCTTGAAAAAAAACTGAGGGAACTCGGCATAAAGCCCCTTGCCCTGGAATTCTCTATAGACAACTCCGAGCACATCGGCACCGTCGTCACGCGTATCGAGGCGTATGCGGAGCTTCTGGAGGGCTGATGTGTTGTGGATTGAAATTGCGGGAGGTCAGAGCGACCGGCATCGGTACGTATGAGGGAATCCTTCGTTATGTCCCGGACTGATGCGGAGCTCGCTTGTATATCTTGACGGTTTCACTCTTTGTGCGTGCGTGACGGACCGGATCATCGAGCGATGTCCCATCGACGGCGCCATTCTCCACCGACGATGAGGGCTTTACGCCCTACCTATCGACGCGAATCGCCCGATGCATCCATCCCGATCGTTACGGTCAATAGACAGGTTGTTTTCTTCCCTTCCCTGTTCAATACACGGGCTCGCAATACTCATCTCGGCTCCGTATTACACAATCGAAGGGGTGTGTTATATGTTCGGATCCATCAGGAATGAGCTACAATTTTCGCTCTTCCAAGAGCAGCTTGTGTTCAACGGCCCTGTGAACGACACGAGCCATGATATTCAGGTCAAACGGCTTTTCAATGAAGTCATAGGCCCCCAGCTTCACCGCGCTGATGGCCGATTTCTTGTCGGCGTTGCCCGTTAAAATAATAACCTGTGTATCCTCCGATAACGCCTTCACGTGTCTCATCAAATCGATACCGTTTAACTCCGGCATGACGATATCGGTAAGCACCACATCGTAGTGTTTTTTATTCACGGCGACAACGGCTTCCTGTCCGTCAAACGCCGTATCCAGATTTTTCATACCGACATCTTCCAGAGCGGTAACCAGTATATCGACGATATCCTTTTCATCGTCGACAATCAGGATTTTGGCCTCATTGAATCGTTCGATGTCAAATCCGAACGGATTGTCATAGATGAACTTGACGGCGTTGCTCACCCTTTCGAAGGAGTCGTTTATTTCCTGGATTTTATCGATTTCGATCGGTTTTGCAATGCTGACATATATCCCGTCCTGGGTCGGCGGATCGAGCATTTTATTCGTCTCATCGCCGGACATCATGACTCCCGTTATCGATGGATCAATTTCCCGCATTTTCGCCAGTGTTTGAAATCCATCAATTCCCGGCAGTGATACATCCATATACACCAGATCGACTTCATGATCTCTGACGTAGTCGATGGCGTCGTATCCGTTTTCGACCGCATGTACATGATGATCCATGAGTTTCATAGACTCAACGAGGAAATCTTTCACATCTGTATCGTCATCAACTATAAGAATTCTCATCTTTCCTCCCTTCATCCAGATACGAAATAAAAAGGTAAACAGAAATATGGTAATTATCACGCGAGGAACGTACAAGTGGTTCGAATCGTTCGATCGTATGATTTGTAAAGACTAAATAACAGAATGTCCCACTCAGTCGGGAAAACAGTATTTCATAAAGACCCGGCATATCATAACCGCATTGATCCAAAGCATCGGCAACACGCGTCGTCTTTATCAGTTAATCTGATATTCCTTCATTTTTCTCCAGAGCGTCCCCCGGTGCATATCGAGGGCATGTGCCGTTTTCTGTCTGTCTCCTTCAAAACGAGACAACGTTTCAACAATCAACTGTCTTTCCGTGTTTGAAATAGCTTTCTTTAACGTACGTACGCGGCCTGACTCTATACCGTCCACAAGATCCTTCGGGAGGTATCCCCTCGAAATGTATTTCTCGTCGCAGATGATACAGGCGTACTCAACAATGTTTTTCAATTCCCTTACATTGCCCGGGTAATCGTATTTCATCAATATTTCCATGGCGTCATCGGTGATTCCGAGTATGCCCTTGTCCTTTTGAATATTGAATTTCTTTAAAAAATGCTCCACAAGAAGCGGAATGTCTTCCTTTCTCTTCTTGAGATCGGGTATGCATATTCTGACCACATTAAGCCTGAAGAATAGATCTTCGCGAAAATGTCCCTTCATGACTTCCAGTGCGAGGTCCTTATTTGTGGATGCAATAATACGCACATCCACCCGCACCGGATCTGACGCTCCCAGGGGGACAAATGTCTTTTCCTCAATCAGGCGAAGAAGCTTGGCCTGGAGTGTTTTCGGGATTTCCCCGATCTCGTCAAGAAGCAGCGTCCCCCCGTCGGCCCTGGCGAAATAACCCTGTTTGTCGGTTTTCGCGTCCGTAAAGGCTCCTTTGGTGTACCCGAACATCTCCGATTCCATCAACGAATCCGGGATAGCCGCACAGTTCAGCACAATAAACGGACCGTCCCTCCGATGAGAACGATTATGCACCGCACTGGCGAATAGGTCTTTCCCGGTTCCGCTCTTCCCTTCAATAAGAAGATTGCTGTCACTCTCTGCGATACTCGGCAGTGTACGCATGATGTCAAAAAGCGTGTTGTTGCGGCTGACGATGTCGGCAAACGTATATTTGGATGATATTTCTTTTCTCAACTCCTCGATAACCGACAGATCCCTGATCGTGATGACACTTCCGAACTCTTCTCCGTTTTCCTCTCTGAGAACAGAAACATTTATGGAAACGGGTACTTTATTCGTGTTGTCCGAAAGGATGTCCGTCCTGTAATGTGAGAGGGATTCTCCCAATAACACAGCACGTTTAATATTGTAGCCGTCCTGGGAAATCGTATCCCTAAACAGCTCGTCATATTTCTTGCCCAGCATTCTTTCTTTTGGGATGTTGAATATCTCCTCCGCAGCTGGATTCGTGAGGATAATCCTGTAATCATGATCAAGGGTGATAACACCGTCCGTGATGCTTCTCAAGGTGCCGGAGATGAATTTCCTATCTTTCGTCACATTCCGTACAATTCCCTGATATCCGACGATGTTTTCGTATAAATCCTTCATGAGCTTTGCGGTAATGATTCCCTCAAAAACACTGCCGTCTTTTCGAACACATATCAGATTATGGTTTTTAATGGTCCCCTGTTCATGTAATAGTCGGGATAGCGTCTCATCTTCGTTTGCTTTCTGGTATAATGCGTCGGATCGAAGGTCGGCGAGATCATATCGTGTATAGCCGAACTGATCCAGAAACGCCTGATTGCAGTCCAGAATTTCTTCATTCACTCCGACGATGATGATCGGATCCGACACGATCTCCATCAAATTTCGCCATTTCTCTTCTGAGTCTCTCAGGGCTTCGATCGTCTTACGGTATGTTGTCACGTCTTGATTCATAATAACAAGACCGACGGTCACGCCGTCTCCATCATTGATGACGGATATCGACGCCATACTGTTCACGAGTCGCCCGTCTTTTGTCGTCTGTCGGATCTCGCCCTGCCACATCCCCTTCTCGCAAAGATGCTCCCGGACATCTTTACGGTTCTCTGACAGATATTGTGTCCAGAGTATGTCGTCGACTGTGTGTCCCATCACCTCGGTTTCGCAAAAACCATACACGCTTTCCGCCGCACTGTTCCAAGAGGTGATCACCATATCCGCATCACAGACTATCACCGCGTCGGACACATTCATCGGCATGTTCATCCGGTGCAGCGGTTCTTTGTCCGACTTCCTTTTTTCGTCGAAAGGTCGCTGAATCTGTTTGTTTGTTTTGTGATGTTCTTCTGTTTGAGAAACGACTCTTTTTTCAGGTTCGTCATGGGCGATGTGGAGTTTCTGTCTGAATCGTTTCCTTTCAACGGCGTATCGAAGCGACCTGAGGAGAAACGGCCTATCCGTCTTGCACTTAATCACGTAATCATCTGCACCCCGCTTGAGGGCCTCCATGCCCGTCTCTTCATCATCCAGTCCGGCATACACCACAATGGGAAGGTCGGGCCGAACGTCCCGAACGGAAGAAAGGGCAGACAAACCTGAACCGTCCGGAGCATTCAGACCCAAAAGGATGACATCGACATCATCATTCTCAAGTCTTACCAATCCTTCGGAAAGGTCCTCGGAGGTGATCAGCTGGAAGGAGTCTTCTTCAGAGTCCTGTAACTGAAACGCTGCCAGCTCACGTATGATGCCGTCATCTTCAATGTATAAAATATTGATAGATTTTTTCGGCATGACACGAATGACCCTTTCTGTATAAGAGGAGAACCTGTAAAGACCCGATATCGCGAGTGAGTCAGTACGAGTGCATGTCACATGCGGCATATGATTTCGATTTGTTAAAAGGGTGATACGGTTTTCGAACAGCAGGCTGTATACGTATAGACATAGTCGATATAGAAATCGTTAATATGATATCGCAATTGTCACTGAGGGTCAAGGTGAGAAAATGCATCTAGTTATGTTTTCAAAGAAAATCCGAATATCGGTTTTAGTCGTACGAAAAAAGGTTCAGAGTGATTTCACACGGTCGATTTTTCCGGAGGAGCGCCGATATGAGCGTCTACGATTGCATATATCCATAATGCAAACAACACGATCAAGAGAACCAGTTCATGCCTCCCATTCATGGCGAGAGAGGCCGCAATAAATTCCCACATGCTCCCGAAAGGAGCGGAAATATTTTTTATGACCGTTATAAACCCCTTGAATATAAAAAAGATCAGAAAGACCAGGTTGAGGGATGTGATTGTGATAATGGTCCATCCTTTTAAGTGGTGACCGTTCAGAAGTTGTCCCGCTCCTGGATAGATTAATCCGGATATTATCGGAGAGAGGAATCGCTTGTTCATACGTGTCTTCTCCATTTTGAGCGGACGTAAAGTATCATCGCCGGTGTCGTATACCGTTTCCCCTCTCCTCTCGGAAAAAGCTGCTTGCGTACTGAGCGCGTTACCGATACGTCATTCTATTTCGCGATCTCTGTTCTTCAAAACCTCTTTTGCATTTTGCCACAGTCGTTCCATCTCGTCAATGTCCATCTCCCGAAATGATCTGCCGGATTCACCCGCATGTTTTTCCATATGGCGAAAGCGATTGGAAAATTTTCTGTTTGTTTTTCTGAGCGCCAGTTCAGGATTAACACCGACCGATCGGGAGATATTCACCACGGTAAACAACATATCGCCGATCTCATCTTCAATATCAGAGCGCCCGCCTCCCTTGATCGCATCATTCAGCTCATCGATCTCCTCGTTGAGCTTTGCGATCACATCTTCTACATGTTTCCAGTCAAACCCGATCTCGGAAGCCCTCCGACCATATTTTTCCGCAACCACCAGTGCGCTCAAAGATTCCGAAACACCGTCCAGCACTGAATCACTGGAGCGTTTTTCAGCCTTGATCTCCTCCCAACTTTTACTCACCTCTTCGGCGGTTGTGAGGATTTTATCTCCGAAAATGTGCGGATGCCGCTCTATCATCTTTTCCGCGATTGCGGCGATAATGTCATCCATGTCGCACACGCCCTCTTCCTCAAGTATTCGGGCGGCGAACACGATTTCAAACAACAAATCCCCCAGCTCCTCGAAGACACAGAGACGATTGCCGGAATCTATCGCATCGACGACTTCCATCGCCTCCTCCATGATGAAGGGACGGAGATCAGAAAGCGTTTGAGCGAGATCCCACGGGCATCCATCCGGGCCGCGGAGCCGTGCCATTATTTTCACCAGTCCATCAAATTTCATGTGTGCTCTCTTCGAATACGTAACTTTTCGAAAATAAAACAGTTGTTGGAAAATGGCAAGGTAAAAAACATTACTATTGCTTTTCCTATAGCCATATGCTACATTTTAGTAACAATTTTTTTTTGGAGAATTACGTGCAATTTCGGTTTCTTAAAAGAGGATGCACCGTTCTCATTGCATTTCTTGTTGTACTTCTTCTATCTCCACTTTCCGTCGTCTCCCAGGACAATTCGACCGCCGATGACGCTCCTTCCACCCCTCCCGTGTCCGAGACACCTCCCACGCTCAGCTACGATGACATTTGGTTTCAGTTTATGGAGGCGATGAAGGACAATAACAGAGTAAAAGCAAATAATATCCTTGATTCATTTACCTCGATTAAATATCGCCAGAGTGACCGAAATATACCCGAATACTCTTTCGCGTTGATTCATCTGTCCGAAATGCTTGAAAATTCGGGGGATCTATCAAACGCCGAAATGCTCCTTCACAAGGCAGAAACCTTTTCACCCAACAAACCGAGCGTATATTTCGCCTTGGCGGAGTTCACCTGGCGACACACGCCGTCGAAGATTTTTAATATCATAAACTTCTATATTCTGGGCATTTCTCATTCACTGGCCGACACAACGATATTCACAACACTGATCGCAAATCTCATGTTGATGATCCTCATCACCCTGCTGATCTCGTTCGCACTCCTCGCTGTTATCCTTGCGGTGAAATACATCCCGCTGGCGGCCAACGATATCAAGGTGTTCCTCGATTGGGACGTGTCATTGTGGCTTTTCATCCTCTTTATCATCCTTTTGTTGGTTATATTCGCGTCCCTCAACCTGGGAATCATCTGGACAATCATTTTTATGACCCTCACATTGTCCATATACTACACAAAAACGGAACGGTATCTTTCCGCCGTGTTTTATGTTCTTTTGGTTATTTCACCCATCCTGATGAACAACACCGCAACAATGATGCTCTCCACGCATCAGCAGGTCATCGACGAGATGATCTCCGTCAGGGAAGACACATACTCCGATATGGTCGAAAAGGAGTTGAAAGTCTGGAACCTGAATCATCCTGACGATACCGATGTGCTGTTTACCCTCGGTCTGATGAACAAAAAGCGGGGTGAGCTAAAACTTGCGGAGAAATACTACCTGGAAACCCTTAAAATCGAGCCGAATCATCCGCTGGCACTCAATAATCTGGGCAATATATATTTCATTCTCGGTGAATACGATAGGGCGGAAGTGTACTACCTCAAGTCCTTGGACATCGACTCCAATTCGGCGACGACGTATTACAATCTGTACAAGCGGAGCATATCCGGAGATGAATTTGACATATATAAGGCGGAGGAATATCGAGAGAAGGCTGATGAGCTTTCTCCAGATCTGATAAACAGTTTTGTCGACAGGGAGGCCAGGGGCAGTGAGGACACACTGACATATCTTGATCGCGTCAATCGAGTCGTCATGGATCGCTACATTTCCGACACGGTCTTCTGGGGCAGAATCCTCTCTTCCTCGAGCGCCAAGACCATCTCGGCCTCCATATGGGCCGACCTGATGAAGGGGGTTACGTTTCGTCTCACATCGGGTATTAGTGTATTCATCCTTGCACTGCTTTTTATATTCGCCACGTTAAGAAACCGGTATGTATTCTCCAAGGCCTGTAAGTATTGTTGGGAGCCCTTTCTGTTGAAATCCCTGACTCACATGGATAAACGTGATTCATGTAATCGGTGTTTCTCAGTGTTTATCCGCCGGGAGGGTGTCGACCCGAAGACCAAGGCCGATCTTCGTATGAGAGTGGAACGGAAAAGAAACGTCATCAGAATCGTGCTCCGGATTATAAACCTGCTCCTCCCGGGATTTGGATCGATATTTCGAGGATATACGATAAAGGGTTTTATTTTCCTGCTGCTCTATATTTTCTGCGTGATAAATATCGTGTACATTGATGGGATTATTGTATATCCGATGCACGCGGCGGGATTTCCTATCATTCATAACTTTTTCCTCTATTTCATTTTACTGATCATTGTGTATATTATCGCGCAGAGAGACTTTTTTGTATCGGAACGATTGACATAACAGGAGATCAGCGTGGCCCTACAGGGAGATATAAAAGATCTGTCGGTTGTCGATATTCTTCAACTGCTCTACCAACAACAAAAAAGCGGCGTACTGACTCTCGCCGATAAAAGCAAACAGGTACAAGTCCTCTTTGACAACGGCATGATCATATCCGCCACGTCTTCTATCAGAAATATAAACGAGTACCTCGGAGAGATGCTGTTGAAGGCGGACCTCATCACCAAGACACAATTGCTCCGCACACTTGAAATTCAAAGAGAAACTCTCAAGAAGCTTGGCGATATCCTTATCGAGCAGGGATATATTACCCTGGAAGAGTTGCGCCACTTTCTTAAGCTCCAGACCCATGAGACCATTTTCAAGCTCCTGATGTGGAAAAGCGGAACGTATAACTTCCACCAGAGAATAGTCACATACAACAAAAAGACAACGAGCCCCATAAATACAGAGCACTTCCTGATGGACAGTCTGCGGATGACCGACGAACTGCCGGAAATCAGGAAAAAAGTATATTCAAAAAACATCGTTTTTGAAAAGATGCCCGGGGCTGAAGATGAAATCAAATTCTGGAGAGTCCAGGATCGTGATGAAGATGAGGATGATCTGTTTTTCGATAGTGATGAACCTGACCCTTCCGAAAGAATACTCAACTCAAGCGAAAAGCGGATATTCGATCTTATAGACGGCGAGCGGTCCGTCTCGGAGATAATCAATATCGGCAGAATCGGGGAATTTGAAACCCTCAAGGCTCTGTCCATGCTCATATCAAAAAGGCTGATTGACGTCGGATATGAACTTGAGGAAGAAAGAATCACAACCTCTCAAGATATTTCTGTCAAGAATGTCTCTTCCTATCTGGCTGTCGCCGTTTTTGTCATCATTCTTGTTGGGTATCTCTTTATTGCATATCCACGGATCAAATCTAATTTCACTATATCACCCTCCAATACTACTTTATTCAACCAATCCCAGCTTAATATGGAACGTGCCAACATAGAATCAGCAATTGAAATTTATTATTTCATCCATTCAAGCTATCCTGAAAATCTCCAGCAGCTGTATACAAACGGATACGTGGAAAACGTCCGTTACGACTGGAAAGATCGCTTTGAATACACTCTCACCGGCAGCGGGTATTCTCTTATAGTCAAGGAATAACCGTTTGAGCAACACCGTAAAAATAGAATTTGACGACAATAACCTTGCGCGTACGCTTTTTGGAGAGCATAACGCGCATCTTGCCATTGTCGAAAAGGATACACACACCAGCATCGACACCCGGGGAAACAGCGTCACCATTACCGGGATGTCCGATGATGTGAAGATAGCTCAGGATGTCCTCACACAACTCTCAGAACTCATTAAAAAGGGATACCCGATATATGCTCAGGATGTAGACTTCGCCCTCAGAATAATAAAATCCAACCGGAAGGTGAAGCTGCATGATATATTCCTCGATACTATCTATATATCCGCCAAGAATCGGAACATAGCACCGAAAAGCCTTGCCCAAAAAAAATATATCGAAGACATTAGAAAAAACGATATCGTATTCGGTATCGGTCCCGCCGGCACCGGCAAGACATACCTTGCAATGGCAATGGCCATGGATTATATTAATAAAGGTAAGGTCGATCGTGTTATCTTAACACGACCCGCCGTAGAGGCGGGAGAGAAGCTCGGATTTCTCCCCGGAGACATCAATGAGAAGATCAATCCATACTTGAGGCCGCTCTATGACGCGCTTCATGATATGATGGATATTGAAAAAGCGGAGCGCTTCGTTCACAAGGGGATTATTGAGGTGGCGCCTTTGGCTTTTATGAGGGGTCGAACGCTCAATGATTCGTTTATTATTCTTGACGAAGCGCAAAATACAACCAGCGAGCAGATGAAGATGTTTCTGACTCGTCTTGGATTCAACTCAAAGACCGTTATCACCGGAGACATCACGCAGATAGACCTTCCGTACGGAAAGGTGTCCGGGCTGGTCGAGGCACGCCGCATCCTCTCTTCGATCGAGGGGATACAGTTTTCCTACTTTAGCGAAACCGATGTCGTCAGACACAGGCTCGTCCGGGAAATCATCAAGGCGTACGAAATCGACAATCAGCAAAGACAGCGGGAACCGGAAAACAGCAATGAAGTTTTTTAACACCGTTCATAATATATATCTCAAGCTGTATCGATCTCTCTTTTCGAATCGATTCACACGTCCTCTCACCTTTGTCATTGATGGGCAGACATATAGGAATCCGAAGATACAACGAGTGCTTCTGTTTGTATCGTTCGTGGTCATCATGTCTTTCATCCTGGCGCCTCAAAACAAGATAACAACTGTAACCTACACCGTCGGTGATTTTGCCACGAAGGACATCAAGGCGACTCGTGATTACCTCATCGTCGATAAGGACGCCACCGAACAAAAACAGACCGAGGCCGCAAAAGAAGTATATCCGGTTTATGATGCGGACGTCACGAGCCTCGTATCCCTGTTTGACCGAATCGATTCCTCGTTCAAACATATGAGGGATCTTGGCGGCAAGAAGCCGGAAAACATCACCACCCGCGAATGGTTCATGCAGAATCGACATCTGTTCAATGAGCTTATCGGTGTGGATGTCCCCGACGATGTCTTCTTGAGACTTGCGGATGCCGAGTTTGACACGGATATCGAAGAGTCGGTCAAATTATTACTTGAAAACCTCTATGGATTGTATATCGTCGAATCGTACACCCAGATTATCGAAGACATCGTCAATACCAATATCGTCCTCATCAACAGCCAGACCAAAGCCGAAACAATTCTTGCCTCGACAGACCACGTCGTCAATCTGAACGACGCCCGGGATATCATCGCCGAAAACGCATCGACGTCCGCTCCGAATGCGTCTCGTGCTGTTTTGGCCGTAGCGGTGGATTTCTCGCAGATCCTCATCAAACCGAACGTGACCTACAATCCAACCGAAACGGAAAATCGCCGAAATTCAGCCCGGGAAAGCGTGAAACCGGTGATGATCTCCATAAACAAGGGAGAGATGATCATCCGTGACGGTGAAAAGGTGGAGAAGCGTCACGTCACCATACTCGACGCGATAATCGAGTCGGAAAGCGACTACAATATCTACTTTGCCTACCAGGGCATTCTCCTGCTCATTATCATTATGACGTATGCGGTGTATGTCTTTTCCGTCCGGAACATCAAGAAGCTTACCCTTCGCAACAAGGATTTCCTCTTCATCGGGTTGACTCTGCTTCTCTTCAGCGCCTTCACCAAGATATTCCTTTTCCTGAAAGACGCCCTGGTCGACGAATTCATCCTCATTCCAGAGCCTGCATACAAGTTTATCCTGCCGATCGTGGCGGGGGCCATGCTCGTTCGCATCGTCATCAATTCCGAATCGGCAGTTATATACGCAGTTCTCTCCAGCATCTTCACCGGTATCATGGTGGGGGGGGATATATTCTTCTCAGTGTTCATTTTTATCGGCTCACTCATCGGTGCGCACCTTGTCGCCCAGACGAAACAGCGCTCGACCATCGTGTACGCGGGCCTCATGGTCGGCATGATAAACGTGTTGACGATCGTATCCATTTATATAAGCAGGCTCAACCTGCTCTCTCAGGACATACTGACGACTATCACCACCGACACCAAAACGATGGTTTCCAATATAATTTTCGGCTTCTCGGCTGGTATTATCTCGTCTGTGGTGGTTCTTGGCATTACGCCGCTGGTGGAGCTGCTCTTCCGATATACGACCGACATCAAGCTTGTGGAGCTCTCAAACCTTGAACATCCACTGCTGAAGGAGATGGTGATCCGAGCGCCCGGCACGTATCATCACAGCATCATCGTCGGCAATCTGGCCGAAGCCGCAGCCACCGCCATCGGATCGAATCCGCTTCTCGCCCGCGTCAGCTCCTATTATCATGATATCGGGAAAATCAAGAAACCGAATTATTTTATCGAAAATATCACTGACGGCAACAATCCCCACGATCGTCTCACGCCGCACATGTCGGCGTTGATCCTGATATCCCACGTCAAGGACGGCGTCGACCTGGCGAGACGCTACAGGCTGGGACAGGAGATCATCGACATCATCATGCAGCACCACGGCACGCACCTGATTTCCTTCTTTCACCAGAAGGCCCTGGAGATGGCTGAGACCACCAAGGGGATGACCGTCGAGGAGAAGAATTTTCGATATCCCGGCCCGAAACCCCAGACCCGGGAGGCGGGCATTGTGTTGTTGGCCGATAACGTGGAGGCGGCATCCAAGGTGCTGTCCGACCCAAAACCCGCCCGCATTGAATCCATGGTTCAAAACATTATCGACCGTATCTTTCTTGACGGACAGCTCGACCAGTGTGAACTGACCCTGAAGGACCTGGACGCCATCACCCGCAGTTTCACCCAAGTGCTCACGGGCATTTTCCACCAGCGGATCGATTATCCCGAACCGGTTATTCGGGAAACCTGGGTGGAGGAAAAACCAAAGGAACAAATCATCGGTGACAGTGCTTATTCGAACAGAGGGAGCACCCACTAATATAGATCTGACGGCTCTCACGAAGCGCGCCGAGGAACTGCTCTCCATAACCGGTCGAGGAGATGGAGAGCTTTCAATCCTTCTGGCCGACGACGATACCATCGCCCGGCTCAATCGGGACTACCTGGGACGCTCGGGACCCACGAACGTCCTGTCATTCGCCTCGGGCGTCAACCCGCCCATCGGTCTTGATATCCTGGGAGATATTGCAATCAGTTACGACACCGCAGCACGACAGGCCGTTGATCGAGGCGTCTCGCTTCTCGATGAGGTGACGATTCTTCTGGTTCACGGTCTCTTGCATCTTCTGGGCCACATACACGACATCCGGGAGGGGGCGAGCGATGAAGACCGGATGCTGATGGAATCGGAAGAGTCCCGCCTGCTTGACCTTTTCGGAATTTCCCTGTAATATTTCCTATTCACGACCGAACCACCACTTGAGAATATCGACACAATGAAAAAGAAACCAGAGAAAGAGGCAAAGCGGTTGACGTCTTCTCACAAGGTCCCTTCCCCGACGGGTCGCTTGACCCCGTTTTTTTTATCCGCGGTCGGCGGTGTGCTCTTCGCCCTGTCACTTCCCAAGGTTGATTTCTTCTTCACCGCCTGGGTCTGCCTCGTCCCGCTTCTGTTCGCCATCGAAAACCAGCCTCCCCACCGATCGTTCCTTTTCGGTCTGGTCTTCGGGCTCTTTGCCTATACCGGCATCTTCTACTGGACGTATACGCCCATGTACTTCTATGGCGGGATATCGCTTCCCGTTTCCATGATCCTGGTGCTCCTTTTTGCAACTTATATTTCAATTTATTCCTCACTGTTTGCCTATCTGGTCTCCTGGTCGAGGCTTCGTTTTTCACTTCCCCTTTTCGTCACGGTCCCGGTGGCCTGGACGGCGCTGGAGTTTTTCAGGGCGTATCTCCTGACCGGATTTCCATGGGGGTATCTGGGCCATTCACAGCTTCAGTGGCTCACATTCATGCAGGTGCTTGACATCACCGGTGTGTACGGCGTGACATTCGTCATCGCCGCCGTGAACGTCGCCCTGTTTCTGATCGTGAAGCGTCTTATCGGAACCATCACGACCTTTCCCTTTAAGGAGGCGGCCGTCGCAGCGATTCTCGTGGCCGCGGTGATAGGTTACGGTCTGTTCGCCCTCAATCGGGAAGAGCGCATATTTACTGATCCATCACGCATATACCTGTCGCCTGAGCCCGTCACCGTGGCGCTCATTCAGGGAAGCATTCCCCAGAACCTGAAATGGAATCCGTCATTCCGGGAGGAGACGGTCTCCCTCTACGAAGAGATGACACGTGCATCCATCGAAGACAGTCCCGATCTCGTCGTCTGGCCGGAAACGGCGATGCCGTTCTTTTACCAGGATTCCGAGCGGTTCGTCGACCGGATCGTCCACCTCGCCGACGAAAACGATATACATCTCTTCTTCGGGATCCCTGCGTACGAGATTCGTGGTGATGATTCCATCGCCTTTTTCAACAGGGCCTACCTGTTCTCCCCCGAAGGGGATATCGTGGGCTACTACGACAAGAGGCACCTCGTACCCTTCGGGGAGTATGTACCGCTCAAGAAGCTGCTCTTTTTCGTCGATAAGCTGACCGAAAGCGTCGGTGAGACCGAGCCGGGCTCCATCACCGATCCCATGGAGACGGAGTTCGGCGCCGTCGGCTCCCTCATCTGCTACGAGGCCATCTTTCCCGAGATATCGCGGATGTTCGCCCGTAAGAACGCGGCACTTCTCGTCAACATCACAAACGACGCATGGTACGGCACCACCAGCGCGCCCTACCAGCATTTTTCCCTTGCACGGATGCGCGCCATTGAGACGCGTCTTCCCCTGATACGCGTCGCAAACACCGGGATATCCGCGGTGGTTCATCCCACGGGGGATGTGGAGATGATGACGCCGCTCTTTCGCCGCACCATCTCCGTTGCGTACATACGGCCCTGCCCCCGCACGACGTTCTATACCAGGTTCGGCGACGTGTTCGCATGGCTTGTCACACTCTGTTTTTTCACTCCCATTTTCATCCACTGGGGTGGTATAATACGAAAAGGATTTTCACATGAGGAGGTTTCATGATACCCGCATCGACATCCGAGCTTTTGGAAACACTTGACGGCTACCGGGAGCGTCTCGATACACACAGGGGGTATCTTTGAACCGAAGAGGCTCAAAGAGAAAATAGACGAGCTGGATAAAAAGATGGCGGATCCCGACTTTTGGACGGATCAGGAAAACGCCGAGAAAACCGGAAGGGAAAAGACGACCCTCCAGCATCAGCTCACATGGTTTACCGACCGCGAAAACGACCTTGAAGAGTTTTCCATCCTCATCGAGCTCCTTGACGAGGGTGATTCCGACGCCCCGGTCGAAATAGAAAAAAAGATACAGCACCTGGAACAGGAGTTTTCCTCCATGGAAACCCGGCGGATGCTCTCCGGTCCCGACGATGGGCGTCCGGCAATCGTCCAGATCAACGCCGGCGCCGGCGGTACCGAGGCTCAGGACTGGGCGGAGATGCTCTTTCGCATGTATACCCGATGGGCCGAGATCAAGGACTTTTCGGTGGAGGTCGTGGACGCACAGCCGGGGGATGAGGCGGGTCTGAAAAGCGTCACCTTCGTGGTGACCGGCCAGTACGCCTACGGACTCCTCAAGGCGGAGGTGGGGGTGCACCGTCTCATCCGCATATCCCCCTTCGACGCGGGCAAACGACGCCACACCTCGTTCGCATCACTCTTCGTGACGCCCGAGGTGGAGGACGACACGGACATCGAGGTCAACGAGAGCGATCTGCGTATCGATACCTTCCGGGCGTCCGGCGCCGGCGGTCAGCACGTCAATAAAACCGACAGCGCCGTACGCATCACGCACCTTCCCACGGGGCTCGTCGTCACCTGCAGCAACGAGAAATCCCAGCATCGAAACAAATCCATCGCCATTAAAATTCTCAAATCCCGCCTCTACGAGAAGAAGCGGGAGGAAGAGATGGCGAAGATGGAACAAATGCACAAACAGAAAAAGGATATCGCCTGGGGAAGCCAAATACGAACGTACACCCTCCAACCCTATCGGTTGGTGAAGGATCACCGCACCGGCGTTGAAGTGGGAAATGTGGACGCAGTTCTCGACGGCGAGTTGGATGGATTCATCGAATCGTATCTCCTTTCCGCGGGTTCTGAATAAGGAGGTCGCCGACAATCTGACGACATCAACAGATCGTCCATTTAAATAAAATGAAAGAAAAGAAGAGAAAGAAACTGCTCTCCGATATCGTGGAACGCGAGCTTTCGATGTTCCTGCAGGTTCGAACATCTATTCCCTCCCTGTGTCAGGAACGTCCCGAAACCTTTCGGACCATGCGGGAGATGTCCCATGCGGTCCTCTCATCCGATACACTCTCTTCATACCTGAAGGATCTGAAGTTGGCCAAAAAGAACGGCAGAAATCTCCTGACGGAGAAATACGCCCGGATGGACAACGTCATCCCCCCCCTTTCGGACAACCCCCTCATCGGTGAGATCGTCACCATCGAGGCGGACTGGATGGAAGCCCTGAAGCATCGATTCCCGAAAACCTTTCGGGGCGACCGAACGCCCTTTGAGATATATCTCTGTTCTGAGCTTGAGACCTATTCAGACGCCACACTGGCCCTGTATCACCGGGATGTCTCCCTTGCGCTCAAACGGGGTGAAAACCTGACCGAGGAGAGATACCGCCTGCTCTTCGAGTCCCTCGGATATACCGGCATAGACCAGGTGGAACAACAGATGACTCACCGCGCTTCATGAAAAGATCGATCCGCGAAGTTCTCTTTATTACCGTCATTGCGGTCGTTTTCGCAGTAACCGCCCTGGTCCTGCTCTTCCGGCTGAGCCTGGAGACCTATCGGAACGAATTGGAGTCTGCACTGACGGATTCCCTCGGCGTTGAAGTCACCATCTCCCGCCTCTCGCTTGCATGGACGACAGGGCCGGTGCTCGTCGTCGACGGTCTGATGGTCGAAGACCCACGGCTCGTGGGGGACTACATCCTCTATGTGCCCCGGGTAAAGACCAGGCTTGCCTTGCGTTCTCTGTTCGGCGAAACACTCATCGTATCCAACGTATCGATGAGTATGCCGGATCTGCACCTGACGGAATACAGAAACGGAATGAACACCTGGGACCTCCTGGCGCACACGAATCGATCAGACAGGCTCCAGACATCCTCGAAAACCCCGGCGTTCTCATCCTCCGCGCTCAACGGCGGCGTCGTTGAGGTGATCGTTCAGAGATTTCTCGACACCGACATTATCATCGAACGCCTGACGATAGACGACGGCTCGCTCTTCTACCGTCACGAGAAGGATACCGGCGTTGTCACATCTCTGGTATCCTCCCGGGGCATCGACGCCACCCTCACCCTGGACGGCGCCCTCCCCATTCGGAGCCTCATGGAGACCACAGACCCCCTGACGCTGATCGCGGGAAGCATGAACGGATCCATCGATCGTGTCGACATCAAGGATCTGACCTTTGAGGTCGAATCATTCAGCCACTCAATCGAGAAGGGCATTGTGACCGCAAAGCGGATATCGGTAAAGGCCTACGAGGGGACGTTCGACGCGTCCGGCACCATCGACATGACCGATCCCTCATTCCCAACGTCTCTCACATTAGAGGTCACGGACCTCGCCATCCACCGGCTCTTAAATACCTTCTCCGATGAAAAGGATCTGGTTGTGGGAACGTTCACGGCCGACGGACGTTTTGTGTTTTCGGCCCGCTCACCGTCAACCATTCCTGCGGCCCTCATCGGACGGGGTGAATATGCCATTGTCGACGGCTACGTGACCGATTTTTCCATCAGGAAGGAGCTGGCGGATGCGATACACATCCCCGAGTTTCTGCTGCCCGAGGAGCTCGATACCGGGGCGTTTGATTACCTGGGGGGGAGCTATCGTGTAGGAAACGAAAGGGTATGGTTTGACGACTCACACGTCACCGCCCCAACGTACACGGCCACATCTTCCGGGTATGTGGGTTTCGATAAGAGCCTGGACTTTACAGGTGAGATCTATCCGACGGAAGAGATACTGGAGACCACGAAGCTTCAGCGCTTGGCGAATCTCTCGGGGAATGAAAACCTGTTTCGGGTTATCCCCTTTACGGTCTACAAAACAATCGACGATGTGGAGTTCGATATCTCCCTCAACTCTCCGTTTCTCACCCGCCTCCTCGACGCGCTGGAACAATTTGGAATAGAATTTTAATAAAAGTCCGGATGGAAACACATCCCGGATATGTCGCCGCCTGTGTTCCCCGGGAAATCATGATCAGGTCTTCGGAATCATTGCGCTTTGGAGCCGCTCGATATACATGTTCCTGAAATAGAGTGATATGTCCGTCAGCACCATCAATCCGTTGAATATATACATGAAGGTGACCGGGTCAAAATTGTACAGCAGTTTGTGTATCGTACCGGATACGTATCCGAAAAACACGACACACATAAAGAGAAAGCTCTTGCCCTTGTTCGTTCGAGACGTAAATGACTTGTATATGGAAAACGGCCACGCTATGCCGAAACAGAGCAGCATGATGATCTCGAAGACGCTCATATCAATCTGCACGGGAACTCCTTATCGTCTGTTGACCTGAAATATACGGTACACGTCAATAGCGCCGAAAGAGAATCGTCGCCAGGGCGCCCATAACGACGCCGAATCCGACCATGTATACAACGTCCATGGTCACCGAAAACGCCGATATTCCCAGTACCGCCGATCGCATCAGGTCGACGCCGTAGGTCACCGGGTTGATGCTCACCATGAGCTTGAGCCATCTCGGTAGGGTATGCACGGGATAAATTGCGCCCGACAGGAAGAAAAGCGGCATGATGATGAAGTTCGAGATGGTGCCGAATCCCTCGTAGGAATACATTCGGCTTGCGATGACCAATCCCAGGGACGCCAGTGCCAGCGAGATGATGAGCATCACCCCGATCACTTGACACACCATGCCGAAGGTGAGGGAAACCCCGACCAGCGGCGCGAACAAGAGAGTTATCACGCCCTGTAACATCGCCTGGGTCGCCCCCCCCGCCACCTTCCCGGCGACGATGGACGTTCTTGGCACCGGCGCTACCAGGATCTCCTTGAGAAAACCGAATTCGCGGTCCCACACCACCGATATCCCGGCCCACATGCCGGAGAAGATCAGCGTCATGACGACGATGCCGGGGAAGATATACTGCACATAGTCGAATCCCTCCGTCTCGTTGAAGATCGGCTTGAGACCCATGCCGAGAAACACAAGCCAGAGAATAGGACGGGCAAATGAGCCGTAGAACTGATGCTTGTCCTTGAGGAGCCGTTTGACGTCTCTCAGCCAGATGATATATGTTCCACGCGCGAACGCGCCCATACGTCGCCTCATCGCATCCTCCTCATTCTCACGGCGGCCCTCATGACCCCCATCGCATCGCCGCTTTCTTCCCCGATGGCGCTTCCGGTCATGTCGATAAACACATCCTCCAGCGTCGGCTGCCTGACGGATATCCCCATCATGTCCGCACCGATTTCCACCATTCTCTTGATGGTTTCATCGACCTGTTCGGTTTTGACAATCAATGATGAATCCTCCCGGATCGCGTCTATGTCGGCGTTTGCCAGTTTTTTTACATTATCGTCGGTCGCTCGAAGGGCGATCGCGCTCCCCCCGAGGGCCTTTTTGAGATTTTCCGGCGTATCCACGCGAATGAGCTTTCCCTTGTGAATGATGCCGATACGATCAGAGTGCTCAGCCTCCTCCATGTAGTGTGTCGTCAAAAAGAGGGTGACGCCGAATGTCTCCTTCAGACCCCTGATATATTCCCAGATGACCCTCCTGGTCTGGGGATCGAGGCCCAGGGTGGGCTCGTCCAGAAAGAGCACAGACGGCATGTGAAGAAATCCCCGGGCGATCTCGAGACGTCTCTTCATACCGCCGGAGAAGGTCTTGACCACCTTGTCCTTGACGCCTTTCAACTCCACCATCGCAAGCGCCTTATCTATGCGCGCCTTCGCGTCCTTCCGGCCGATGCCGTACAGGATTGCGTGAAAGAAGAGATTCTCGGTGGCGGTCAGGCGCTCGTCGAGGCTCGGGTCCTGAAAGATGATCCCGATTCGGTCACGGACCGCATCCGACTCCGTCACGATATCGTGACCCGCGACCCATCCCCTTCCCCCGCTCGGCGGGAGGAGGGTTGTCAGCATTTTAATGGTGGTGGTCTTTCCCGCCCCGTTTGGACCGAGAAATCCGAACAACTCCCCCTCGCCCACGGAGAAGCTCACCTTATCCACAGCGACAAAACCGTTAAACCGCATTGTCAGCTTGTCTGTTCGTATCATAATCGTCTTTCCTGTGTTGAGACACAGTCTGTCAAAAGCTCCCGCCGTTCTCACAGGTTTTTTACGGATTACATGGAGTGTATGGTGCACAAAACACCCTGTTCCGCACGGACATGCGAGACAGGGAAAAAACTTCAGGCGTTTAAAATGATCACGCCTCTCCGATTAAAGACGTTTCGAGAGGAATCGTATCTTCATTTCTCTCCCGTTCTATCACCAGCGTCATTTCCTCCTCCAACCGGGAGATTAACGGGGCAAGGGTTTTGTTGTCGACGGCGGATATCAACACCGCGTCGTGCTTCTCCGCCCGACTTTTTGCCTCGGTGATATCAATTTTATCCATCTTGTTGAAGGCCAAAAGCAGCAGTATGTCAAGGAGGTCAAGCTCCTTGAGAATCTCGTTCACCGCACCGATGCGGTCCAAAAACAAAGGGTCTGATACATCCACCACATGCAGCAGGAGGTCCGCGATTTTCAGCTCATCCAGCGTCGCCGAGAACGCCGCCATCAGCTCCTTCGGAAGGTCCCTGATGAATCCGACGGTATCGGTGACGATCACCTCGATCTCCCGGGGAAACCTGAGTCGGCGACTCGACGGATCCAGCGTGGCAAAGAGCATATTGCGGGCGTCCACGTTGCTTTTGGTAAGGGTGTTGAGCAGCGTCGACTTTCCCGCGTTGGTATATCCGATGATGGAGATGATGGGTAGCTCCTTTCTCACCCTGAGCGCCCGCTGCTGTCCCCGCTCCCGCTCGAGCCCGTGTATCTCCTTCTCCAGCCGGTTGATGCGATCACGCACCCGGCGGCGGTTGATCTCGAGCTTCGTCTCGCCTGGCCCCCTGCCGCCGATGCCGCCGGTCAGACGGCTCATGGCGGTGTTCTTCTTCACAAGCCTCGGCAGCATGTAGTTGAGCTGTGCCAGCTCCACCTGGATTTTCCCCTGTCGGCTTTTCGCCCTCCGAGCGAATATGTCCAGTATCACCTGGGTCCTGTCGATCACCTTGAGCTCGGTGAAGTCGGTGATGCTGTCCACCTGCGCGGGCTTCAGCTCCCCGTCGAATACCAAAAGATCCGCGTCCCGCTGCATGGCCCGAATCACCACGTTCTTCAGCTTTCCCTGACCGAGCACCCATTTCGGGTCGATTTTCGATCGCTTCTGCATGACCGTATCGACGACCGAGAGACCGGAGGTGACGCACAGCTCCTTCAGCTCGGCCATGGAGTCTTCCGGATTCGCGTATGAATCCGCATAGCATCCGATCAAAATCGCCCCCTCGCCCTTTTTTACCTTCCGGGCCCGAAAGGTCCGAGCGAACTCCTCCTCCAGCGACGAGATCAGCTCATCGAAATCCTCATCCAGATCATGGATGGATTCCGGCTCCCACTCGGTCCACACATCCCCGTCACCGTTTTCCGGTAAAAGATGAGCCACGAATACGTCCCCCGGGAGTCCGTCCGCCTCCACACCGACTGCGGCGACCAGATCGAACCTCAAGAGCACCAGGTCCGTCAGGTCGTCCCGGGAGAGCGGCTCTCCCTTCAGGTGTGTGTGTATAAGCCTCAAGCCCCGAAACCTGGTGCCGCCCGCCCGGTGACGGGAGAGGTCCGGGATGACGATCATCGCGTGGTCTCCCACGACCACGAATTGAACCGCGCCCCTCCTGTCGATAATCGCGCCGATCTGGCGCTTGATCTCAAGAGACATCTCCGTGAGCGCCCGGGCGAATTCCGGATTGACGATACGATCCGTCGGAATCTTTCTCCGGTAGAGATTCTCCAGACGCTTTATCTGATTCGACTTCAGACCGGTTGTATTGCCGTATACCTTCATTTTTTTTCCTGAGAAAAGAATGTCTTATTCGTAAATATATAAGACATATCGGCGAATGCCCGTGCGGATTCCGACTGAAAGACGCGATTCGTCCTCATCCTCTTCTAAAAAGGATGTTCCGGGCGTTTCATCTGATTCGACTTCAGACCGTCTATATCGCCATCTATTTTCTCCTTGAGAAACGAGTATCTTTTTCATATAATAGTCCGAATGATCAGTATACGCCCATCTGGGCGTTTTTTCAAGATTTTTGGGGAATCGACCTCGGCACATGGCCCCACGACGCACCACCGCAACGCTCCCGCTCCACGGCGGGAAGGCCCCGGCATGGCTGATGCAGCGCATGATCAGGCTCGCTCGAGAGATTGTCGTCATTTTGGTTGCGGAATACGGCTCCGACGAGGTGTTGAGAAGGCTTGCCGACCCGTTTTGGTTCCAATCCCTGGGGTGCGTGCTGGGATTCGACTGGCACTCCAGCGGCGTCACCACCACCGTATCCGCCGCCGTCAAACAGGGCATAGCGGGTATGGAGAGTGATCTGAACCTGTTCGCCGCCGGCGGCAAGGGAGGTCGGTCCCGAAACACGCCCGATGAAATCACGGCCGTCGCCGATCGCATCGATCCAGACCCTGAAAAGCTTGTGTATCTCTCCCGCCTGTCGGCCAAGGTGGACAACAACGCGGTGATGGACGGCTACCAGATTTATCTCCACCACTTCTTTTTCACCCGCGAGGGACGGTGGTCGGTGGTGCAGCAGGGCATGAACGACGCGAACGGCACCGCCCGGAGATATCACTGGCTGGGCGACGACGTCAATGACATGGTCGTGGAACCGCACTCTGCGATATGCTGTGACGCACGCGAGGAAACGGTCACAAACCTGACCGATACCCGCTCCGACGCGGCGCGTACGATTGTCACCGATCTCTCGCATGAACGTCCGGATACCCTTACCAAGGACCTGACGACGATCAAGGGCATGACGCTTCCCCGCCGGCACCATATCATCTCCCGGGATATCCATCCCGACAGGCTTTATAAGATCATGCTGAAAACCTACGAGAGACGGCCGGAAGATTTCGAGACGCTGCTCGCCTCAGAAGGCGTGGGGCCGAAGACGATCCGTGCCCTCTCCCTCATCGCGGAGGTAATACACGGCGCGAACGCGTCATTCTCGGACCCGGCGCGATTCAGCTACGCCCACGGCGGGAAGGACGGGCACCCGTACCCGGTCGACCGGGAGAACTACGATACGTCCATCGACATCCTGAGGAGAACCACCCAGTCGTCTCGGATCGAACGCACCGAAAAGATTAAGGCCCTCAAAAGACTCGACCGTTTCTATGACCGTTTTACGACCGCGTCCCCATGACACCCACACTCACATCGTTGATAGATACCGCCGCAGGCGTTGTATTCGATTTCGACGGGACGCTTGCCGAATTGACGATCGACTTCCCGCCCCTCTATACCCGGGTTTTCGAGATGTCACAGAAATACGACGTCGACACCACGAGGCTTACGGAACGCTACCTCATCGAGGTGATCGATGAAATCGCCTCGATCATCAGCGGAGACGACGGAGCGAAGTTTCGAAGGGACGCCCTCGATATGATCATCGCCGAAGAGCTCAACGCCGCCAAAAACGCCTCGCTCTTTCCCGGCGCCCGGCAGCTGATACGCGCTCTGAAGGCCAGGGGCAAGCGGGTGGCGCTGGTCACCAGGAACTGTCGGGACGCGGTCCTGACGGTGTATCCCGAGATCACGAGCGATGTGGACGTTTTTCTCCCCAGGGACGACGTGAAAAGGATAAAGCCCGATCCCGAACACCTCCAAAGAGCCCTCTTCCTAATGGGCACGGAGGCTGAAATGAGCATCATGGTGGGTGATCACCCCATAGACGTGACATCGGCACAGGCCGTCGGCATGGAATCTGTAGGCGTGCTGACCGGCAAGGCGAGTCATGATGACCTGAAAAGCGCCGGCGCATTATTTGTGCTCGATCGTGCGTCGGATATGATAGAACACCTTACAGACTGAATGGAACAGGCTTCTATGACACACATCACCTCACTTCCCAGCGGAAAACTGCGATACGAACTGCTTGAAGAGATCCTCTCTGAACTGAAGTGCACGGACCCTCGGGTCACCGTGGGACCCCGAGTGGGAGAGGACGCCGCGGTCATCGACATGGGCGATCACTACCTCGTCGCCACCGCGGACCCCATCACGTTTACCGCGGAAAACATCGGCTATTACGCGATAAACGTCAACGCGAACGATATCGCCGTGCACGGCGCGAAGCCGCGCTGGTTCATGGCAACAATCCTCCTCCCCCTGGGGGCGGCGGACGAAACAACGGTCAGGAATATATTCGAATCAATCAAACAGGCCATGCTGCCCCTCGGTATAAATCTCATCGGCGGCCATACCGAGGTGACCGACTCGGTACAGAGCCCCGTGGTGAGCGGCATGATGCTTGGTGAGGTGAAAAAAAGAGACCTCGTCACCACACGGGGGTGTCGTCCCGGAGACCTAATATTTCTCACAAAGGGCATCCCCATCGAGGGGATCGCCATCATCGCGGCGGAAAAGGCGCAGGAGCTTATCGAGAGCGGCGTTACGCCCGAGGAGATTCGGCGTGCAAGGGATTTCCTGTGCGATCCGGGAATCAGCGTGGTGAAAGACGCGCTTTTGGCATCACAAACCGCCGCCGTCACGTCGATGCACGACCCCACCGAAGGGGGATTGGCGGCGGGCCTGAACGAAGTGGCCCTGGCGGCGGATGTATCAATAGTGGTAAAAAGAGACGCGATTCCTGTCTATCCCGAGGGGAAAATACTTTGCGGCCTCTTCGATATCGATCCGCTCATGACGATATCATCCGGCTCCCTGATCTTCACGGCGGATGAGAAAGAAGAAAAGCGCCTTGAAACGGCGTTTTCAAACGCAGGAATATCTCTTAGTGTTATCGGACGAGTGGAAAAACCGTCACACGAGCGGGTATATATAGAAAATCAAAAGAGGGATCGCTCGCCCCTCCCCTATCGTGAACGGGACGAGATCCTCAAGCTCTTCGACTGATCGCTTTCCCGAGTCACAGTTTCCGGGATCGTCGCAGCGTCACCAAGAATGATTTCGATATTATTAATGCGCGGCAAGATCGCTTCCGCAAGTCATCGGTGTTTCCATTGCCGCCGATCGCCTTCCCTCTATGCAGATACAAATCCTACATGGAAAGCAACGGCGACGTCGCCGGTGTGATGCGATCGCGGCGGGTCTTCCCCCGCCTCACCGTCTTTCCTCTCCGTTTTCCGTCGATCAAACGCAATACGACGTGTCGGACTTTCCCGATCGATGGTGGTGAAGGATATCCGCAATTATCTGGAAGGCGGCATGTGGGAAATCCCCGAAGGAGTCGGGCGATACGGGGTATCGAAACCGCATACGGAAGACGGCGCCGTGCGGCTCATCTCCCCCCTTCTCTGAAATGCAGGAGTTGAAATATCGGGGACCGACTCGGGAGCAATCATTACCCCCAGGAGGCGTCGGATACAGCGAGTCGCACATGGCAGTGCCGCTTTCGTGGCGATCATGCCCCTCCGGCGGACCGTCACATGCCCTGGATCTTGATCCTCTCGTAGGTCCCCATCACCTTTTCGACGTAATCCGAGGGCGGCATCGCACCCCGATGGAGCATGCCGTCAACGGCGCCCGGTCCGCAGTTGTATGCAACCAGCGCAAGTCTCAGGTCCTCGTATTTCAGGAGCATCTTGAAGAGGTAATACATGCCCATCCTGACATTGATGGACGGATTTTCGAGGGTATCCGTCCCCTCCCAGGGAATGCCGAACTCCCCGGCTATCTCTCTTCCGGTGGCGGGCATGATCTGCATCAACCCCCTTGCACCCACAACGGACACCGCACTCGAGTTGAACGCGCTCTCAATCTGAATCAGTGCGAGGATGAACTCCGGATCGTAGCCGTACTTTTGGGATTCAAAATAGATAAGGGACGCCAACTCCCATTCCTCTTCTGATGTAAGTCCGGTCTCGAACGACCTGATATGGTCGAGGATGGAAAAACCCGTATCCGACATCCGTTTCTCTTCCCCGTTGATGAACAGATACACCAGACGTTCGTGGGAAATGGGCCGTGTGCGTGGTGGGAAGAGTGTGGTGAAAAGAAGAGCAGCCCCCATACATAAAACAACGAGGCCGCTTACAACGGCCTCGTACCGTACATGTACTTTTAACATGTTCCGTGTACCGCCTTAGTCGTCAGTGTCGCGTGATTTTCAATAATACGGAGTGCAGCATGAAGAGACACACCGAACACGCGCAATATGCTTACTGTTATTATTATAACAACTTTTTTTTGTGTGTCAAGGGGATTCCGTATAATGTACATATAAAAGATATGTTCATGATATTTCTTTTATATATAATATGGTATATATTAGCATAAATTATATATAATATATAGGAATACAGCGGTCGTCCTGATTTTCTTTGACCTTCTCTCTGGTTTTTGCTAAAATTCGTCGACATGGAAAGAGCAGTTACCAGCGTTTCCCCCGGAGGCAGACAGGCCGATTACACCGGAAAGGTTCGGGAGATTTTCGATCTCGGTGATCAGTTGATCATCGTCGCCACGGATCGTATCTCAGCGTTTGACGTGGTCTTTCCCGAGGGCATACCCGAAAAGGGGAAAATCCTGACCGAGATATCCAACCACTGGTTTTCTCTTATCGACTTTGTGCCGAACCATATCATTGAGACGGACAGCACCCGGTTTCCCGAACCGTTCAATACCGAACCGCTTCTTTCGGGACGATCTGTATTGGTCAAAAAGGCCGAGCGTGTCGATGTTGAATGCATCGTTCGGGGATATCTTGCGGGATCCGGTTACAAGGACTATAAGAAGACCGGCATGATATCGGGACATGCACTCCCGGACGGCCTCCAGATGGCCCAGGAGCTTCCCGAGCCGATTTTCACCCCCTCAACCAAGGCGGATGTCGGTCATGACGAGAACATCACCAGAAAGGAGATGACGAACGTCATCGGCGCCGATCTCTCCAAAACCATAGAAGAGCTCTCCCTCAAGATATATGCGTTCGCCCATGATTTGATGAAAGAGAGGGGAATCATCCTCGCCGATACGAAGTTCGAATTCGGCGTCATCGACGGCACGGTCATTCTCATCGATGAGGCCCTCACTCCCGACTCGTCTCGATACTGGCCCATGGATTCCTACGAGATCGGCACATCCCCCCCCAGCTTCGACAAGCAGTATGTGCGTGATTTCCTGGAAACCACCGACTGGGACAAGACCCCACCGGCGCCTCCCCTTCCCGATGAAATCATCCAGGGTACCAGAAATAGGTATCGTGAAATTCTCGAGATAATCAAGGGTATCGGATAATACCCGGAATCGTGTCCGTCACCCGGTTACTCCCCACCCGCATCGGTGTGATCTCACTGGAAACGGTGCCCTTCACTTCTTCTCACCCGTTTTTTTCTTCTCTCCCGCCGTTCGTACCGTCGTGTGGTTTCTTTCTCACCGCGGCCAGAAGATAGCCCCTAAATACGAAAAACGCGATTGTCATGATAATCAACTGACTCGCCAGGACCGGCCCGAACATGACCAAAAACCCCTTTTCAACAAGAACCGACAGCATG
The DNA here is from genome assembly GCA_016931225.1 of Candidatus Zymogenaceae bacterium. Taxonomy (NCBI): domain Bacteria; class Deltaproteobacteria; order Candidatus Zymogeniales; family Candidatus Zymogenaceae; species Candidatus Zymogenaceae bacterium. The sequence continues at coordinate 81,252 of JAFGFE010000015.1, read as the reverse complement.
ATTCCCACGCCGACGGCGGTGATGAAGGCATATGCCCACGAGGAGAAGAGGAGCCAACGCGTCCTGAGGATATACATCGGCAGCGCACCGATCATGCTGACCAGAGGCATGAAAATCAGATCCCAGGGGCCCGCGTAGGGTGAGAAGAGATTTGCGATACAACAACTGATGGGGACGAAGAGAAGAAGGTGTCTTCTCGTTGCCACAAGAATGACAAGGGCCTCGCTGACGCGAAACTGAATGGGTCCGTATGAAACGGGAGCCAGAAGCAGTGTCAGCGCAACGTACAGCGCGCTCAGGATGGAAACTTCGGCAATAATGCGGGCCGGATGAAATGAATCGCGGAGCTGATTATGAAACCGATCGGATCTCGGCGGGACTTTCATGGTGAATGGATTTCTTTATGTTTTTTCACCCTCGCCGCCGATGACCCATAATTCTCCACAGATGGTCTGCTCGATGAGGTCCTTCATGATATCACCGATATTATCCTTGGTTATCCAGTTCTTGTGGAGATAATTCGCACCGGATTCAAGGATATCCTTCATCTCTCTCTGGAGGGACGTTACGGCGATGATATTGACCGGAGGCTGGGCGTTTCTGGCCGCCTTGATGACCTCCATCCCGCTTGTTCCCTCCATCATGATATCGGTGAGTACAAGGTCGGGACGATTTCGAGGATCAGAAGATGAGATAAGCTTGATTGCGTCCGCGCCGTTGGTGAAGGTCTTTATGATCATCATGTTCTTGTATATCTTTTCCAGAATATCCTTTATAATCTTGATCATAAATTCACTGTCATCCACCACCAGCGTCTTCAGGCGCATAAACACCAGGGCGCGTTTTTTCATGAGGGAGGAAAGTACATTATACGCCTCCCAATCGGTCATAGACGATTGGTTGACAAGACTATTTACGAATATCCCGTCTTCCGGCAGGCTCTCCCACATCTGTTTCTCGTTTTCATCAAGTTCAAAGGAACCTTCGCTCCGTTTTATTTTATAGATGGGAGCAACCTTCTCTTTTATCTTGTTCTTTTCATCTTTTTGTCGAAGGCCCTCGAGAAGAAGATGTGACACTTCCAGGTTGATGTTCTGCATTTTCGGATTAATGTTGTTGATATCATACGCCTGGAAGCGGGCGTCTTCCCACTCGATCATGCGAAAAAAAGCTTTTCGTCCCACAAGATTATCGCCGACGAAAGCGCCGACAATCCGCGAGTTATCGAAGTACAGTCTCCCCTCCCCTCCATCCAGAGAATAGAGAGTGATCAACATCTTCTTGTTGTTCGATATACCCTGGATGAGACTTACCAGTGAAAGAGCGGTGAAATTACCCTCAATCTGTGGGACTTTTCCCTCTAAACTGTCCATGCAATGAACCTCCCGCAACACATCCGATATTCGTCGAATTACTCAGTATTGTAGCATATCCGTCTCGGATGCGCCAGTCGGTGAATTCGTGGAAACGGGGGCGTCTTCTCCCAGCATTTCCCTGACCATATCTATATTCGCCTTATAGGTGCCTTTTTGGTTTATCTCGTATGCGTAGGTGAATTCCGCCAGGGCCTGTTCGAGCTTTCCCGTTTTGACATACAGTGCGCCCAGATTATTATGAGCCTTATCATAAAATGGATCTATGCTGATTGCGTAGAGGTATTCCTCTTCGCTCTTATCGAGCATTTCCATCTTTCCGTACACAATGGCAAGATTATAGTGATAGCGGGCGTCATCCGGATCGATCTCAATCGCCGTGATGTAGTATTCCTCCGCCGAGCTGTAGTCCTCCAGGTGGGAATATACTTTCCCCAGGTTGTAATACGCATCGGAATAATTCGGATCGATCTCGATGGCCGTCCGAAACTCATCCGCCGCCTCCGAATAATTTCCCTCCAGCAGGAGCTCCGCCCCCCTGTTGTTACGTTCCTCCGCCGTCTCTGCAACCGTCCCCTTAAACAGCATCAGATGTTCCGTCAGTGTGCGGTTTTCCGGCAGCATTTCCAGTGCTTTCGTCTCGTATTCTATGGCCTTTTCCATATCTCCCCTGGAATAATACACGTATGCCAGTGCGTCGAGGGCCGCTGGGTCGTCCGGTGCGATTTCCAGCGCTTTTCCCGCATAATCCAGGGCGAGGTCGTCATTACGATACATGGGATTCTCGGCGCAACAATAGATGCCGCTGATGCGTATATATGCCTCTTTCGCTGCCTTGTCCCTCTTCGTCGCCTTCAGGTATTCCTCGATCGCCTTCGAGTATTCCAGATTTTTTACATGGTACAGGCCCCTCGCAAGGTGTATCGTGGGATTAAGGGGGTTCTGTTCTTCCGCCTTTTCAAGAATGATAAGCCCCTCATCCTGAAGATTTCGCTCAATATACGCCATGGCGACGGTGGCAAGAACCTCATCGTTTTTCGGCTCAAGATCCATCGCCACGCTGAAATCCCTCACTCCTTCATCGAATCTCCCCATGGCGGTAAGGGTTTTCCCCCTTCCCAGATACGCCAGGGCGAATGACGGTTCCTCATCTATAACGGAGGTATATGATGCGATGGCCTCATCGTACATCATCGTTTCGTAATACATCTCCGCCTGATCATACAACGCGATGGTTTCCGGAGATACGTCCGGTCCACAACCGAAAACACACATCGCAACACAAGCGATACATATTGATGCTATGACAAAGGAAATACGTTTCATTCTGGCGTATTCTGAATATGTAAGACGACACAGTGAATGTCGGGTAATTGTATATGGGAGGTGAACCCTACAACTACTCGTAAAACCACTTCACACAATCTATCATGCACGAAGTATGGGATGGCATCTATCCCTAAACGCCGCGATTATTTCTTCCGATACTGAATAAGACTATTGTTGGTTTTTTGGCTTACGTTTTACCGTTAATAGAACTTCTATGTCTTTCAAAATCTCATTTGAATCAACAGTCAAAAGAAGCCACTTACCATCATGATATGTCTTCGCGGCATCATACTGTTTTTCAACAGACACGGATAATTTGTCCCGGATATCCTCCACCTTCGCTCTTTCTTTGGCGCCAAAAACTATTAACGTTTTCAAACAGCCTTTTTCCGGAATGAGTGTACAAAAGGATCTCCCCTTTTTATACCTAAAAGACCACCCGTGTTTTTTTCCGCCGTATAACCATTCCGGGACAAATACTCCCGGGTATCTCCTCTCTATTGTTTGTGTTATTTGGTCAAAAAAACCAAAGGCCTCTTCCCCTATCCAGGCCTTCACCTCATCAATACCGGGAGGCCTATCTGACCCTACTATTCTCAGGATTTTTTCATCCATTCTATGTTCAGGTATGATTTGAAAAATATATTTCTTGGATCTGTATTCACAATCAGTGTTGACAGACTTTTCGTTACTCCTCGTCGTACGGTTCAGTATAAGAAATTGGCGGAGAGAGAGGGATTCGAACCCTCGGTAGGGCTTTAAACCCTACACTCGCTTAGCAGGCGAGCGCCTTCAGCCAGCTCGGCCATCTCTCCTGATCTTGATAATTTCGAAAATCTATATCATGGTTATGTCGTGTGTGTCAATAAATGAAATAAATGATATGTAAAAAAACGCCGTCTTTTTGAAAAGACCCACAAAGTTTTATGATCATGCAATCGACAACTGGCGGAGGGAGTAGGATTCGAACCCACGGAACTTTCGTTCAACGGTTTTCAAGACCGCCGCCTTAAACCACTCGGCCATCCCTCCGTTCATGAGTGAACATGGACTTATGTATATTGAACTTTAAAAATATAATTATACCCGCCTTTTTGCTCTACGTCCATCGGAAATTCTTTTTCTATGTTATAGCCTCGATCCCGTTCATGTACGGTCTCAGGGCCTCGGGTATCTCAACACTGCCGTCGGCTCTTTGGTAGTTCTCAAGGATTGCCACCAGCGTCCGTCCAACGGCCAGACCAGATCCATTCAGCGTATGCACAAGGCGGGTTCCCTTTTTGTCCTTTTCCCTGAAGCGTATGTTCGCCCTGCGGGACTGGAAATCCTCGAAGTTGCTGCATGAGGATATCTCCCGATAGGCGTCCTGGCTCGGAAGCCATGCCTCGATGTCATAGGTTTTAGAGGCGGAAAATCCCAGGTCACCGGTACAAAGGTTCACCACTCGGTAGTGGATGTTCAACCTTTTGAGGATCTCTTCCGCGTTTTCCAGAAGTTTCTCCAGCTCATCGTACGAGGTATCGGGATGTACGAACTTAACCAGCTCCACCTTGTCGAATTGGTGCTGCCGTATCAGTCCCCGGGTATCCTTGCCGTATGAGCCCGCCTCCTTTCTGAAACAGGGGGTGTAGGCGGTCATGTAAATCGGAAGGTTCCCGGCATCGACGACATCGTCCTGAAAGATGTTCGTCACCGGCACCTCTGCGGTGGGTATCAGCCAGTAATCGGTGTCCGCCACCTTGAAGAGGTCATCAGCGAATTTCGGGAGCTGTCCCGTGCCGGTCATCGTCTTCGAATTGACCATAAACGGAGGAAGCACCTCGGTGTACCCGTGCTCCGTCGTGTGAATATCCAGCATGAAGCTTATCAGGGCCCGTTCCAGGCGAGCACCCATCCCCTTCATCATGGAAAAACGGGCGCCTGCCAGTTTCGCTCCGACCGAAAAATCGACGATATCCAAATCCTCTCCGATATCCGCATGATCCTTCGGTGTGAAATCAAATTTCGGCTTCTCGCCCCACGTTCTGACCTCGGTGTTGTCTTCCTCGTTCGTTCCCACCGGGACCGACTCATGAGGAAGATTGGGAATTTCCATGATGATATCATCGAGCTTCTGATGTATATCCGTCAGGTCGCCGTCCAGTGACTTTATCCTGTCAGACACGCCGCGCATTTGTTCAATCAAACCGGACGCGTCGCCTTTTTGTTTTTTTATTCTGGCAATCTCGTCACTGACCTTATTGCGCTCATGTTTGAGCGACTCGACATCAACGAGGATGCTCCTTCGCGTTTCATCCAGCTTGTTGAATTCCTTCAGATCGACATCCGTCCCCCGGTGATGAAGCTTTTCTTCAATCAGGTCGATATTGTCTCGAATGTACTTTAAATCAAGCAATTGTCCTGCACCCGTAAAAAAACTTTATCATTTCCAATACTTGACACCACAAAGATTTTTTACTGTATCACTCCTTATCTCAAGAGTCAATATTTTTCTCTGTATCACGACGTGTTCGTTGTCTATTATCATTCGATACGATACAATATTCTTTCAGTATTAACCTTTCGATTGCCGTGCACGTCTAATGGGTAAAGGGATTTTCATGAAAGACGAGCAGCTGCTGATTGAACAGGCGCTTTCCGGGAGTGAGACCGCTTTCGAGAAATTGGTCAGAACCTATATGCGGGATGTCTATTACACCAGCTTGAGCATTGTCAGGGACCATTTCGACGCCGATGACGTGACGCAGAATACGTTCGTCCGATGCTTCACAAAACTCGGTACATTCAACGGCGCATCGTCTTTCAAAACGTGGTTGTTGCGTATCACCATTAACCTTTCACGGGATTGTCTGAGAAAAAGAAACAGGACCAAAACAATACCCGCCGGTGAATATGTAGAAGCGGCGTCCGAAAACACACCAAACGCTGAACAACAGATGAGTACTTTTCAGGATTCCAAATTGATTGAAACGGCCCTCGACTCCCTTTCCGAGCGACAGCGCATTGTGGTTTCTCTTCGTCTCAAACAGGAGTTATCGTTTTCGGAGATCGCCGAGCTTCTACAGATAACAACGGGTAACGCCAAGACCACATTTCATTACGGCGTCAAACGCATTATAAAGGAATGTGAACGAAAAAGATTCATTGAGGAGGGGGTATAATGCGATGTAAACAAGCCAAGAAATTATTCAGCGAGTATCTGTTGGGTGATATTTCTCAAAGACACAGGGTACTTCTTGAAGAGCATATAGAGTCCTGTTCCTCCTGCGACGAATCCCTCTCCGTGTACCGGGAGCTGTTCAATCATTTCCCGGACTCATCCATCAACGATCCGTCCGAGCTTTATTTCGACGTGCTGCCGGGGAAGGTTCTTTCACGAATATGCTCTGGTGAAGATGATTCCCGCGATATCTTGTTTTTCCCGTTTCGGCGTTGGTGGAAACCGGCTTCAGTGCTCATGACGGCCGTTCTCGTTGTACTCGTCTTTTTCCTTACACTTCCGGGAGGAACAAACACCCCGACCGGCTCGCTCCCCGACTTGACCGATATCGACCAGATCGAAACGTACACGGAGTTCATCTCCTCTGTAGAACATACCGACGAAACGCTGATGCTTGATAACTTCGAGACCGCCATCAACGGCGCGTCGGACAACGACATCTGGTACTCGGACACCGATGCAGTCGACTCGATGTTGCTCTTTTCCGATGAAGAGCAGGAGGAGATTTTCAACGAAATAAAGGAACGAATGTCCTGAATGGGAGGTGGGACACAGTAAAAATAGGAGGACTGAATGAAAAAATATCTCATCATTTTCACGGCGCTGGTTTCGATACTTGCGATCGGACTTACCGCCCTGGCATTTCAGCCGGATGAGGCCGACAACAGACGTGACAAGATCATGGAACGTGTCGGAGATCTCAAGGAGGAACTTTTAATCTCCCAACTGGACTTAAATGAGGCCACAGCTGAAAAACTCGTCGAGATCAACGAGAAGTACCTCGCTTTGATGATGGAAAATATCACAAAGAAAAAAGACACCATGAAAGCTTTGGAGGCCCTCTACGCGGCCGAAGAGGTCAACGAGAAAGAGATCGATGCCCTTATCGACGACCTTTTCGACATCGAAGATGACATCACCGCTTTGCGAAAGAAGGAAAACAAGGAGTTATCTTCACTCCTTTCCACCGAGGAGTTCGGCAGATACCTTATCTTCAACGAGCGGTTTCATAGGGAGATCCGGATGGTCATCATGGAAAAATCCCATGGTTATCCCGGGGAAATGGGACCAGAAGGAATGCCGCCCGAGGGAGGCCTGGAATTTGAGCCCGGCGAATGCCCTGAAGGCCCTCCGCCGTTCGGACCGCCCTTTGGCGAGCCGCCGATGTGATGATTCATACTGACGGATGAAGCGTTATCGACGTATCCCATGTCGATGAATGAGATGAAGATTAAAGCGGGCCGAAACGATATTGTTTCGGCCCTTTTTTTATCGGTAATCCCTCAGTTTCTGGTACTTATATACCGCACGGTTGTGCTCCGAGAGCGTTGTGGAAAAATAGTGCGTGCCGTCGTTCTTTGACACGAAGTAGAGATACTCCACGTCCGCGGGATTGAGGGCGGCCCGTATCGCGGCCCGTCCCGGATTGCAGATGGGCGTTTTCGGAAGCCCTGTGATGATGTAGGTGTTGTAATCGGACGGCTCTTCCAGATCCGATCTCCGCAGGTTCCCGTCGAACCGGTCCCAGATGCCGTAAATGACCGTAGCGCAGCTGTCCAGCTTCATTCCCATATCGAGCCTGTTTACGAACACGGCCGAAATCAGCGCCCGCTCGTCCGAATCCTTTGCCTCCTTCTCGATGATGGAGGCAAGAATCAGTATTTCGTAATCACTCAACTCAACATCCAATGAGGAACTCTCCTTCTCCTCATCAAAGACAGCACTGTATCTCGCGATCATCAATCCGAGTATATCCCGTTCGTCCATGCCCCGATTCATGTTATAGGTATCGGGAAATAGATACCCCTCCAGCGTTTCCGCGTCGATGCCGTGTGATGATATAAAATCCTGATTATCCATCAACGCGAGATAGATTGATTCGTCTCCGAATCCCTTCTCCGCAAGAGTTTCGGACACCTGATAGATGTTGTACCCTTCCGGTATGGTCACCGGATACTCGACAACGCGGCCGGCCATGAGCAACAGCAGGATATCGCGGGGAGCCATGTCCGGCGCTATCTCGTATTCTCCGGCGCGAATTTTCTTCTCCGCCCCCAGAGAGCGTGCGAGGGCGATAAATATCCGGTCATCCTTGACGGCACCCATGTCCACCAGTCGGTGTGCGGTTTCACCCAGGGTGTCGCCCTTTTCAATGGTCAGCACCACTGGCTCCGATATCATGCCCGTCGGCACACAGAAAAAGGAGTACACATAGTACCCCGCCGCCCCGCAGAGGATGAGAACGCCCAGCAACGTATACACAAGGGCTTTCAATACTCGTTTCATCTCGTTCCTTCACATATCCTGTCGCATCTGTATCGTGAGAGGATCATATCACATATTCGCCTTTATCTTTTCCAATCTTCCTTCCAGAATAATTGCCGCGGCGATTTTATCGACGGATCGCTTTCGTTTCTTCCTGGATACATCCGCATCTATCATCATGCGCTCCGCCATGCTCGTGGTGAGGCGCTCATCCTCAAATACGATCGGTATCGTGAGCACCGCCTCCAGCCTCTGTGCAAACTCCTGGACCTTCTGCGCTCCGGGACCGAGCGTTCCGTTCATGTTCACCGGAAGCCCCACGACCACCTCTGTAATATCGTATTCCCTCACAAGATCAAGAATCTTTTCGATGTCATCGGTACCGCGCATGATGGTTGAGATGGGCTGAGTGAATATCCCCGTGGGATCGGTCACCGCCACGCCGATTCGTTTTTCACCCACGTCGAGCCCTAAAAGACGCACGTTTACACTCCCCACGGCGCCGATTTGGAAAAAATTATCTCTTTACGCCGCATTTTTTATTATTTTATCACGTTTTTTTCGCCGGATTTCATGACCGACAGAAGCCCACATTCCCCGTATAGAGTCGGTTTCGGCGGGTGTCGCTATTCCAGGTCCCAGTCGGTTGTGTATACGTAATCGACCATCCACTTCTGTTCCAGCATCGCGAGTCGTCCGTCTCCGTTGATGATCCTGATAAAGTTGTTAATCCAGTTGAGAAAATCCGGATCGCCCTTTCGAACACCGATCGCTATGGGTTCATATGTGAAGGGCGTCAGGAGCGCCAGAGTATTGTCCGGATAGCTTCTGGCGTAAATAGCGACCCGCGCCTTATCGGCGATATACGCATCAGAATTTCCCTCTATGACATCCATCACCGCCTCTTCATCGGAGGCGTATCGTATGACGCTGGCGTTCGGGATGTATCGATCAAGGGCCATATCGCTGTAGAACGCCGTTGCCACGACCATATCCTCGGTGTTCAGGTCCCTGTACGAGGTGATAATGCCGGCGCTGTTGATGTGAATGAGCAGACACTTCCCCGATAAATAATATGGATCGGAAAAGTTGACGACTTTATTTCGCTCGGTGGTTACCCCCATCCCCGAGATGATCACATCGAACTTCCTGTTTATCAGCGCGGGTATGATACCGTCCCACCCGGTTTGCACGATCTCGAGGCTTACGCCGAGCTCATCGGCCATCAACTGCGCCAGATCCACGTCGAATCCGATCAGCTCGCCGTTCGCGTTCTTCATTTCGAAGGGCTGATACCGGACATCGGAGACATCCATACCCACGATCAGTTTCCCACGCTTCAGAATCGTGTTGAGTGTCGACATCTCGCTCAAGCTGTCCGGAGAGACGGTCACGGTATTGTTTTCATTGTTTGAACATGACATCGAGAGCAGAGCGGTGAGAACAGCGATGATCACCACCCACGCAACAGATCCCAGACCGAAGTTGCGAGTCTCCCCCTCATATCGATATGTTTTCCCCCTTTGGTCTTTTATCGTATCAAACCGCATGGTACCTCCTCTCTTCCCTCTCACCGGCTCCATGATTGTATTTCCCTCCCTCACGCATGAACCGGTTGAAAGCGCCTACTCGCCGCTCCCAACCGGTTTGGATCACTATCTCAGTTATCATTATTCGATGCTAGAGAATCTGACTCAGGAAAATCTTCGTCCTGTCGCTTTTTGGATTGTTGAAAAACTCCTTGGGCGAGTTCTCCTCGACGATGCTCCCCTCGTCCATAAAAATGATTCGATCACACACTTCCCGCGCGAATCCCATCTCGTGGGTCACCACCACCATTGTCATCCCTTCCCTGGCGAGGGTTTTCATCACTTCCAGCACCTCTCCGATCATCTCCGGATCCAGGGCGGAGGTGGGCTCGTCGAACAGCATGATCTTCGGCTGCATGGCCAGTGCCCGGGCGATGGCCACCCGCTGCTGCTGGCCTCCGGAAAGCTGGGAGGGATAGGCCTCCGCCTTTTCATGGATGCCGACCTTCTCCAGAAGCTCCTGGGCGATCTTTTGAGAATTCTCAGGGGTACGTTTTCTGACCACGATTTGCGCCAGAGTGATGTTTTCAATCACTGTTTTGTGGGGAAAAAGATTGAAATGTTGAAAGACCATCCCGATCTCTTCCCTGACCTTGTGTATTTTCACCTCCGGATCGTTTATGTTCATTCCGTCGATGGCGATCGTCCCTTTATCGATTTCCTCGAGCTTGTTCAGACAGCGAAGAAACGTGGATTTACCGGAGCCCGAGGGGCCGCACACAACCACCACCTCACCCGGGTCGATGTCGTTGCTGACGTCGATGAGCGCCCGCACATGACCGAAATTTTTGTAAATATTTCGTACCTTGATGATCGGTTCTGCCATAGTGGATACCTCGAGATCGGCCTCTATTTCTTTTCCGTGGCCATGATTTTTTCCATATTCCAAACGACCTTTGAAAGCACCAGCGTGATGACCAGGTATATCAGCGCCACCATTGTATATGTTTGGAATGCACTGAAATTGATCGCCACAAATTCACGACCCCGCCTCAACAGGTCGCCTACCGCGATAATGGAAACCAGGGACGAGTCTTTCAACAACGCGATGAATTCGTTGCCCACCGGCGGCAGGATAACCTTGAAGGCCTGGGGGAGAATGACCTGACGCATGGTCTGGTAGTTGGTCATGCCCAGGGATTTCGCTGCCTCCACCTGTCCGTGGGATATGGACTGAATGCCGGCCCGGAATATCTCGCCCATGTAAGCGCCGTAGCAGATGGCCATGGCCGAGATGGCGGAGCCCATGGCGGGAAGATTCAATAACACCCGCCCAAGCCCGAAATGAATCCAGAACAACTGTACCAACAGCGGTACGCCCCGGATCACTTCAATATATACCGACGCGATCCCCTTAATGAAGGCGTTGCTGGAGAGTTTTCCCAATCCTGCGAACAGTCCCAGTATCAGAGACAGGATCATTGCCGCCACCGTTACCTCGAAGGTGACAACGATACCGTCCGGGACAAATTTGAATGTTCCATGAAAGTAATTTATCCCGGATTCATTGGCTCCGAATACGTTCAACAGGGTAATTGTCACGATCGCCGCGAAGAGGGAGACCCGCCATGCGTCAAAGGAATTCATGTACAGGGCGTGTTTGACGCCGTTCATATTCACTTCGTGGGTTTCGTGAATATCATCCAGATCCTTGTTGATGCGTGTAATCAGGACCGTAATGAACAGGGCGAATATCGTCAGGATGCACGCGATGACGAATCCAGCGGAGATGACGCCTTCCATTGAACCGTTGAAGAAGTTGTCGAAAAACTTATAGACAGCCACATCGAAACGAACTCGGAACCACGACGTTGTTTCGGCGGTGGACCTGAGGGCCTCAATGACGTCCGGTCGATCCAGGAGAGAGGCCGGGGTCTTGCCGACAAGCAGGTTTTTAAACACCTTTTTGCTGAGATGTAAATCCAGGATGTCTTGTCCCAAGGCCGAAGACCGTGAGATCAGATTAATAAAGAAGGCCTTGATGCGAAATCCTGTCAGCATGTCCCAGACGTCTCGAAAGAGGATAATCGCCGCCGGTATGAGGAAGTATAAGGAGCTTCTATAAATACTCGCCATCTCGGTGATCTTCTTCACCTCCTCGGTGTTGAGGATGATGACCTCCCTTTTCTTGATCGGGATCTTTAAGGTGAGCAGATAATGGAGCGCAACCAAGACCCAGAGGAGAATTGTGAAGGAGAAGAGATAAAAGACAATGCAAAATGTCGTACTGATGGCGGTAATATCGAAATCAATGCCAAAAAATATCCCTTTAACAAGCGTCAGATTTGATTCGTTGTAAATAAAAGGCCCTATAGAATTAATATCCTCAAGCCTCGACGTCACAAAAAGTATATAAATAAATGATCCAAGTATCGCCAGTCCCTCCAGGACATTCGCCGCCGTAATGTATCGCTTCGCCTTTAGGTTCTTCTTGAATATCAGGTTGATACCCGCAACGACCGGAAAGAGCAGTATGACGACGAACGCGAAGACAAGCGCCGGCTGAAGATGATATGCAATCTGGAGGTATGTGGCCTTATTAATAGCGACAACCCCCTTGACCTTGAGGTTGAGTACTTCCTCGGAGGCGAAGACGGATATCAATAAAAAGAAATAGAATGCGATGCCGATAAGGCCCAAAAAGGCATGGAACGTTGTCATCCTGGCCTTGCGATGTTCTTCAATACCCTCCTGGTTGATGAGATCCATCAACGTCCAGATCCAGAACGTAAAAAACGCTATTTCAATAAGACTGATGCCTGTCATGACATGATTTTCCGGTTATGGTAAAAAAATCGGCGGGACCTCTGTTGAGATCCCGCCTTTTTTGAAGCGTCTTGAATTATTTCAGCTTCCATTTCTTCTCAATGTCTTCGATGCCCTCATCGAGAACCTTCGCCAGGTTTTCATTGATGAGTGCCAGAACGGCGGCGTTGCCCTTCTTGACCACGATGCCGTAATTTTCCAGGTCGCCCTCGTTCAGGTTGTCGTTGACAACTTCCAGCTTGCCGACATAGGACTCGTTGACCAGAGCGTAGTCATAAGCCACCGGATGGTCGCAGACCACCGCGTCCACGTCGCCGCGAAGCAGGGCTTCTATGGCAAGAGCGTTGTCGTCATAATTGACCAGCTCAACGCCTTCCAGCTCGCTGACAAAGATGGCGCCGGTGGTGCCGATCTGGGCTCCCACCTTCTTGCCCGCCAGGTCATCGACGCCGGCGATGGCTTCCACATCCTCGATGGGAACGATCAGGGCCTGGCTGATGGCGTAGTAGGGATCGGAGAAGTCATACACTTCCATGCGCTCTTCTGTGATGCTGACGGCGGAGATAACGGCGTCGTAGTCCTCATTGTCAAGGCCCACGAAGATTCCGTCCCAGTTTACGTTCTTGTACTCGACCTCAAATCCGCCTGTCTCGGCGATCTTATTCATCAGGTCGATGTCGAATCCGACGATTTCGCCGGTTTCTTCGTCGATGAGCTCAAAGGGCGGATACGCCGCGTCGGTACCGACGGTGATCTTCACCATCTCCACGGCCTCTTCCCCACCTTCAACCACACCTTCCGTCGGTTCGACCGGCTCTTCCTTGGGTGCACACCCGGTCAGGACCACGCTCAGGCTGAAAATCAAGATGAATGCAAAAAGCAAAGACAATACTTTTCTGTTCATTAAAGTTCCTCCTTTATCAGACTGTAAGTCACGATAAAAAATAAACACCGTACTTTCGTACTTTCTTTTCGTTCAGGATTGTTCGATCGGGTACGCACAGAAATATACAGATAACCGCAGAGCGCTTCATCCCAGCCGTATCTACTTACTACATACTCAACCGTGAATTATAGCACCGCAGTTCTCATGCCCACCTGATCTCTAACCAGCGCGATACGCCCACTCGATGGATGCACCGCAGACCCACCTTTTTTGCAAAATATCAATAAACATATCCAATGTCAATAGATATTTTGTTTTTGTTATTCCAAATATGCGTTATACCAATGGCGTGAGCGACCCGCACCCTTTATTCGTGAGAGGCTCGTCAGTCATTCCGAAAAAGATCCAACACGGGTCACAAGCGTCTCGAGGTTTTTGGCCAGTATCTCCATCATGCGACGGCCCTTGTCCGCCGTTGCCTTTTGAGGATTTCCCCACACGCCGCTTTTCCAGTATGTTCGGGTATCCTTCACCACCATCGATCTTGGAAATACCGGGGCGTCCGCCTTCGGCGGATCACCCACAAGCTCCGGTACGATACTCATCATAAGAGACGTCTCAATTTCGCCTGCGTGCGAATCGCCGGCGGTTTCCACAAGTTCGACAAACTCCCGGTCCACGAGATCCGCATCCGTTATCGATGAGACGACGATATCGTCAAACATTTCAAGCAGCGCGTCCGAGGAGTTGAGCATCGACGCCCGATGATTCATGCCGGCATGGCCGGAGTACAGGATGAAACGCCGCAGGCCGTGTCTATACAGCGAGCTCACCACATCGATGATGAGCATCTCAAGGGTTTCCGGGCGTATGTCTATGGTCCCCGGAAATCGGGCGGTGCTTCTGCACACGCCGAAATAGATCGGCGGCGCCACGAACACGTCTATATTCTCCGACGTCTTTTTCGCAATCACATACGCGTGGAGGATATCGGTGTTCATCGGAAGATGTGGGCCGTGCTCCTCCACGGCCCCCAGGGGGATGATGACGGTACGGGTTTTCTTGAGTCCCTCCTCGAATGCGACGGTGGATATATTTTCGATAATCATCAGAGAATTCCCCTGTTCTCAGATCGGCGGTATTTCACCAGAGCCCCTCTTCCCACGAAATCGGCGGCTCCCCACAAGAGCCCCCCATCATACAGACGACTACTTTGCGGTGGTTCCCCCGTCAAGGGTCAGAACCGACCCGGTCATGAAGCTCGATGCTTCGGAAGCCAGATAGAGCGCCGCGCCGACAACCTCTTCGGGCTCCGCGATACGTCCCATGAGGTTGCTGGCCTCGATCTGCTGCTTGAGGACATCGTTCGACCAGAGGGGCTCTGAAAACTTCGTCTTTATCATCGCCAGGGCGATGGCGTTCACCTGGATGTTGAACGGAGAGAGCTCCGCCGCCAGCACCTTTGTGAGCATCTCCACCCCCGCCTTGGCGACACCGTAGATGCCCAGCCCGGGCGTCGCCTTGCGTGCAGCAACCGTGCTGATGTTGATGATCTTTCCCCTCGATGAGTTTTTCATGATCTTCGCCGCCCGCTGGGAGACGAGAAACACCGACTTGAGGTTGAGGTCCATGATTTTGTCCCACAGCGCCTCGTCGGCGTCCACCACCGAAGGGGTAAAGATATTCATGCCCATGTTGTTGACCAGGACGTCCAGACCATTGAATTCCATCTGTATGGTCTCGAACATCCCGTCTATATCCTCAAGTTTGCCAAGATGTGCCGATATCGACAGGACCCGAGCCCCCTTCTTCTCGACGGCGCTCGCGGCTTCGGCAAGGCTTTCCTCTTTCCTGGCGCAGATCGCGATTTCATCCGCACCCGCAAGGGCGAATCCTTCCGCGATGGCCCGACCGATTCCGCGACTCCCCCCGGTAATCAGGATCTTTTTCCCATCCAAAGAGAACAAGTTGGCGTCCATGGATCATACCCCCTTCAAAGAGGTTTTCTGAATGCCGCACAAAGTATCTGTACTTGTATCACGACCATACCCGAAACGCAAGACGTATCATGTCATAAAAAGCGTCGATTAATTCATCATTGTCTCGTTTTTCATGACTGCGGCGATCCGCGATACCATCAGGTGAACATCTCTGATTTCCTCTTCGGTTTCGGATACGTCGCCGAATCGAACGCCGCTGTAAATATCGGTCACATCAAACACATCATCTGCGATACCCGGCCAGTGATCGGCGAGTTTCTCCGCAAATTCCCGGTGGGTAATCCATTTTTCCCTTACTACTCCTTTCCTTTTTGCGAGCTTCACCAGACGATCATATTCCCCGGCCACCCCTGCACGCCTTCGCGAGCGTCTCAAGACGACGACCTGAACCAGAAACCAGATGAAAACCGCCGCTGTGATCATGCCGATGCCGATAATCCCCACGACCGGGAGTGTGACATCGCCCGACCGAAGCGACTGTATTCGAAGGACAATCTTGTCGATACCGCCCTTCCATGAAAAAAGCTTCTTCTTCCCCCTCTCCGTCGCCTCGATCGTCCCCTCGATCATACCCAGCTGATCCTGTATCTCGTAATTGACCACGTATATGTTCCAACGCATGATCAGGGTATCCACGAGTGCTCGGAGGCCCGGCCTCCGTGTGAATGTCGTCCGGCCCGCGGGAGGTGTGGGATCGAATATCACCCACCCCCGCCCATCCAGGTAGACCTCCACCCAGGCGTGGGCGTCGCTGGCCCGTATGATAAAAAACGATCCGTATTCGTTGAATTCTCCCGAGAGAAACCCGGTCGCAAGGCGGGCGGGGATACCCTGTGTCCGGAGCATAATCGTCATCGCGGTGGCGAAATGCTCGCAGTATCCCTTTTTTTCCTCAAAAAGAAAATCGGCCAGGGGATCATCGCCGCTCATACCGGTATTGAGATCATATGCGAGATATTCTATCAGGTAATCACGGATCGCCTCGGTTTTTATTTCATCACCGGTCAGTCCGTCGGTCAAATCCCCCGTGAGCGCCGGTATCCGCGGGTCCAGCCCCACGGGAAGCTGCAGATATTCCTCTCGATTATCGAGTCCGGAGCGAAAATCGCCTCTCCAATCGTTCGCCCACACCTCATCTGTCGGGACGGAATAAACCGTGTATCGAATTTTATCCAGAAACGACCGGGAAAACTCCAGTGTGCCGTATGCATCATGATGAAGATTCACAAACGGCCCATCGACGATTATCGGCGTTCCCCAGGTAAACAGAACCCTGCTGTCCGTGGGCTCCATAAAATATTCCTGTGTGATAACGGTACCCGAGGTGTCTTTTTCAAGAATAAACCGATTGTATCGCTTCGCTATCGTTGTCCTCCCGACGACGGTCCTTTCCCAGTATGTTCCGTCGAAATGATCAAACGCGGTGCCCTTGAAATAGTAGGGCCCCGCCCCCATTCGTTCAAGGTCGTCCTCCCCGATAACCACCCGCATGATCACGGCCTCGGAGATTTTCAGCTCACCGACCTCTCCCAGCGCCACATTTTCGGAAAAACCGGTGATACCCACGGGCTCCATAATCGATGAGGGAAGAAATCCGAACGAGAGCCGGGGAAACGTAATAAACACCAGCGATCCTGAAACAATGACGAACAGCGTCGTCAGAAACGTCATGACGATGAGCGGACGGCCGTGCATTTTCAGGTCGTCGTTCACCGCTCCCTTTATGCGGTGTATCTCGGAAACCATGGTAAACAGGATCATGGCGTATGTCGCCACAAAGAGATACACGACGAACATCGCAAAAAAGATCGGGGAAAACGTCAACACCGTGGCGACCAGGACTGAAAACAGACTGATAAGGTAGGACTGGAGATAATGACGCAACTGGGTGAGAAACAGTATGCGGATCGCCTGTACGAAGATGAAGAAGTCCACGGTGGTCGTGACGAACGAGGCGTCTAGAAAAATGAACCTGACAAGCAATATCCCGAGTATCGACACGATCAGAACGTTCGCCGCCTTCGTTGCATGCGGGAGATCGGCAATCCTCGATCCGAACCTCCAGCTGACAATGAACGATACCGCCATGACACCGGTCTGGACGATACCGAGCCTTCCCGTCAAAAGAAGGGTGATGAAGCCTGCGGCGATAACGCCGTAACTGGCTATTTTGAACTGTGTGTTGATGCGCATAGACATGTCACGGGTGCGCCGTCATTCGTCATTCACATAAAAAATAGACACCTACCCTTTTTTCACACATCAATCACCATCCCGGTGATGTCGGGGTTGGGCGTCGTGATGGTCGTCCCGCCGTGTGGCTCAAAGAGCGCCAGCGCCTCGAGGATCTCTGTACACTGGGCCGCGCCCCGCTTCGGGGCGATGAAACGATCGGGAAGCCACAGGCCCACTGGATGTCCCTTTCGTATAAAGTGATCGGTCAGTGTCGCCGCCTGCTCAATGCGTTCCTCTAATATATCTTCGTCACCCTCGATATCGACAAGCCTGAAAGTCATCATCCGTTCCGCCTGAGCCATAAACTCCTTTTTCATTATCTCGTCTCGCTTCGCACTGCTCTTCCAGTGGATGTGCCTCGGATTGTCTCCCGATGCAAACTCGACGATGTTCCACGGTTCCTCACCCGTTCCGGACGCCGATCTCGATTCGTCCCCGGAGATCGTCCTGAGTTCCTCGGGGAGCCGGACGACGTTTTTAATTCGGGGCAGAACCATCACTTCATCGCCGGGATCGACGGTCATCCCCTTGGTAAACAGTCCGAAGGGGAAGGTGGTGGTTACCGTGAGCTTTTCCATCGTATGCCGGCCCCTTTTGGGAAATACCGCCTCCATTACCGTGGACGCCGTCTCTCCTGCGGTGACGATGGGAAAAAGGCCGGATCGCTCGGCCACCGATCCGTCACGTATCGTGATGAGATACGAGGGGGCGTACTTCTTCTGATTGAAAACGGAGACACCGTACAGGATTGGGGTTCGAGAAAATACCCGGTCTGGAAGAACCCGGGAGAATTGAAGCTTCTTCAGGGCGCTGTTTGAAAGAATACCCGATGCGACAACGAACGAAAGGAGCGCCCCGAGAATAATATACAGGAGGTTATTGCCGGTATTGGTCGCGGCCAGCCCGACGGCCAGGGTAATGCCGATGAAGTACCTGCCCGAAGTGTTTATCTTGAGGGTTCTTGGCGGTGTGAAAATCCTGACGAAGAATGCCCTGATCTTTACGATTGTGCGTCCCATGTATGTTTCAATATCCTCCCCGCCGATCCGTTCCCTGTTCCGTGAAACGAGGTCTCTTCGATGTATTTCACGAACGGATCGTCAATAGGGAGCGTTCTGGGATTCAATGATATCGTCAAGCACGTGGGATGTCTCCACGATGCGGTCTCTCTCGGATAGCGAATTTGACGCGAGAATCACACGATGGGTGAATACCGGTTTAACCAGCTCCTTGACGTCTCCGGGCGTCACGTATGACCGCCCGTTCATGAGGGCCGACGCCTGTGCGGCTCGTTTGAGGAAGATCGCCCCCCGAGTCGACACACCGAGGCGAATGTGCCGTGACAGTCGTGAGGCGTTGACCATTCGCATCAGGTAATCAAGGACATCCTCATGGATGTGTATCCGGTCCACCTGCCGTTGGAGAACCTCCAGCTCCGTCGTATTCATGACAGGCTGTATATCATCCACACCGGTCTCACGTCCCTGGGAAACAACCGCCCTCATCTCATCGCTTGTATTCGGATAGCCTATGGTGACGCTCATCATGAAGCGATCCAGCTGGGACTCCGGGAGCGGGTAGGTGCCATGGGATTCCAGGGGGTTCTGGGTGGCGAGGATCATGAACGGTCGGGGCAGCCTGTGTGTGGTGTTTTCGATCGAGACTTGCGCGTCGTTCATCGCCTCCAGAAGGGCGCTCTGTGTCCTGGGCGATGTCCTGTTGATCTCATCGGCAAGCACGAAGTTGGCGAATATCGGCCCGGGAACGAACTCGAACGAGTCACTCTCCTTTTTGAACACCGATATGCCGATGATGTCCGACGGCAGCATATCCGAGGTGAATTGTATCCTGCGAAAACTCCCTCCGACAGATCGTGCCAACGTATGGGCGAGGGTGGACTTCCCAACACCGGGGATATCCTCGATGAGCAAATGCCCGCCCGCGATGAGTGTTGTGACGGCGCGTCGAATGACGTCGGTTTTTCCGAATATTACCGACTCGACATTTTCGATCAGAGTGTCAATGATCTGTGCTGTGCCGGATTCCGGCTTTGCATGTGTCACATGAAGCTTTGTTCCGTCCATCTCTTATATGTGCTTTCTCCGAGAATGTGCCGGTGTTTCAGGTTGAGGGTTATAATAATATCCCTATTGTAATGTTATTATTATAATCATCTTCTCCACTTACGTCAATGTCGGAGATATTCGTTCTTCTCAGGATACGTATAATATATGCCGCTTGTTCGTGTCCACACACCTGGGCGGGTTATTTGTCTTGTCAAACATTCCGGTTCACGGTACAATATGAACCATGGAGAGTTATGAAGAAATATACCTCGCGTACAACGATTTCGAGGCGGATCTCATCGAAGATATCCTGTCTAAAAACAATATTCCGTATATCCTCAGAGACCAGCGGATCACCCCCTACCCCCTGACCATCGACCATTTCCCCGAACAGCGATTCGCCGTGCCCCTCTCCATGGTTGAGCGGGCGGAATCACTGATTTCCACGGCCATCGAGGACGGCGCCCTCCCTGGTGACGGTACATTTAAAAGAGACAATCGATGAAGTTTTCCGTGTCGCCCCCCCTAGGAAAGCTGGCGAAGTGGCTCCGGATTATGGGATACGATTCTCTCTATCCGGTCATCCTGAACGACATCGACGATACATCGGTCACCGTCGATGATCTCTCCGATCCGGATGAACGCATTTATATCGTCAGACGTCACACGTTCAGGGGGCGCCCGGTGGTTTTTCTCGATCAGAATCTCTGGGAGGATCAGCTGCGACTTCTCAACCTTCTGCTGCCGATATATGAAAACCGATGCTCCTTTACCCGGTGCATCGACTGCAATCGACCGGTCGAAACAGTGAATCGGGATGATGTGGCGGATCTTGTGCCGGAGTATGTCTCCGGCGTTCACACCGAATTTACCCGGTGTCCCGAATGCAAAAAGATACTATGGCCGGGCACACATCGGGATAATATGGAAGTACGCATTGCGCGGATCTTTTCACCTTCTTGAAAATAATGTGCCCGGTGCTTATATTAATTAACACGGTATGAACACGGTCGCTCGTTTCGCCGACCGTCTGTTATGTAGTAACCATTTTCAATAGGAGCATATGAGATATGAGTGAAATCAATGAACTGTGGGAGGACATCAAGACAAACGCCGTCGAGGGATTTGGGGTGCTCAAGGATGAACTGGGAAAACTCAGCAAACAGGTTGAGAGCCAGGGCAAGATACTGAGAAAGAAAATCGACCTGTCGACCATTCAGCGAAAGGTTCACCAGGGATTTACCAAGCTCGGCGGACTCGTCTACGAACACATCGAGGATGGAAAGGAAACCGCGATCCTGACTGATCCGGATGTGAAAGCGGCGATCGAAGAGATAAAGGGATACAAGGCCGAGGTCGACGCCATCGAAAAGGAGATCAGCAGTATCAAGGAACACATGAGCGATCAGCCGGAGCCGAAGGAAGCGCCGAAAACATCCACTGCTCCCAAGAAGAGCACCACCCCCAAGAAAACCACCACGCCCAAAAAGAAACCGGACACAGATAAGCAGGAGACTTCGTAATAAGAAGGCATGCTGAAATGGACCTGACCGTCACCGACTTGACGCTGATATAGGCTGATTCATGAATGATTCATCCATCCATGAGCTGTCATGTGCCGGTGAAACAATCCAGGTGCCAGATATAAAAAAAGGGTATCCGATTGAAACACCCTTTTTTAAACGTGGAGTTTTTGTATCAATATGTCAGAAAAAGATATTGGGGCCGGGATTAAAAGATGTCCCGGTCCTTTTCACTGTCGGTAATTTGAACGGAAATGTTCAATACGATGTCTTTTTTTATGGCATCGACCTGAAATGTCAATGGTATTTTGAATGTACTGACACCCATCCGCTCTATCTCTCCCCCAAGAACCAACTCGACATGTTCAGCCTCCCTTGGGGTTTTGAAGTCGCCCGGTTGCGGGGTGGCCGTCTCGGCCGCCGCCCCGCCGGGAGCCGGCGCCGAATCTGAAGCAGCACCGGCGGTCGAATCGTTGTTGTTATCGAATTCCCCCATCACCCCAAGCTGATCGTCCTTCCTGTCTATCCGATCATCGATAACTGAGTTCACTTTATTAATATCAATACCATTTGTCAATCCACCGCCGCCAAGCATGACGGATGACCGATCCGCCTGCCCCACCTCTTCCGTGACAACTTGTTGTGCTTTCTCCTTCCCGATAATCTTTGCATGTTCTTCGGACATGCGCAGAATTTTCTGAGAGTCGTAGGATTCTTTCAGATGCTTGAGTACTTGACGTGAAATGGCGGCCAGGGTTTCCATCACTCCCTTTCCCTCTGTCGCGATCGCTTCGAAGGAAGGATATCCCAATGGATTGATTTGTTTCGTCAAATCGATGATCTTGCTGATGTTTTTCAGGTCCCGTTTGTTGTACTGAATAACGAGGGGAAGAGCCTTGATGGACTTGCCGTATTCCTGGAGGTTCTCATCGAGGTTCTTGAGGCTCTCGATGTTATCGTCCAATTTCTCGACCTGGGAATCGGCGACGAATACCACACCGTCGACACCCTTGAGAACCATCTTCCTGGTGGCGTTATAGAAAACCTGTCCCGGAACCGTATACAAGTGGAACCGTGTGGTAAATCCCTTGACGTTCGGTATTTCAACCGGCAAAAAATCGAAAAAGAGCGTCCTGTCGGTCTGAGTGGGCAGAGTGATCAGCTTTCCACGATGTTCCGGTTTCAGCTTTGAATGGATAAACTGAATGTTCGTCGTCTTTCCCGAAAGCCCGGGACCATAATAGACAATCTTGGCGTTTATCTCTTTATTTGCATAGTTAATCAGTGCCATTCTCCGCCATCCTTTGTTAGTGTTTCTTTTCCTTGCTCTGCAACGCCTTTTTCGCCGTATTTGCTATAACGCCCGGTACGTTCTTGCTCTTCGCAATCTCTTTTATATCTTTTACGTTCAAATATGGAATAAGCCTCATTGCGATGCCCGTTGGTGTTTTCGGGTTGCTCACAAGCCCGTGTTTCACCGCGTATATCTTCATCCATTCCTTATTTCTGGTTACCATTCGTACGGCTTCATCATTGCTCTGTTTCGATTTGGCGATCGCAATGACCTCCTCCTCTGTCAGCTTCGGGCTGTTCATAACCGCTCTAATGACCGTCCTGCTGGCATCTCTCAAAAGAAGAGTACGTGCCTCCTTGTTCCCGAGAGAGGCGTATCTGATTCTTTCCGCCACGGACATCTTTCTGATTTTCTGGTCAAGGTTGAGATCGGCATCGTCCCCTTCTTGACTTTCCTCGTCCTCGCCCTCTTTCGGAGTCTCTTCCGTCTCCCGGTCGGCCAGATCCTCCGACTCGTCTTCCGTGTCATCTTCCGTTTTTTGACGCTCGATTTCCACAGGCATTTTTTCCACCTGGGAGTCTGCGACATACCGTCCCTCCACCAGCTCCACTAATTTGCTCCTCAGTGCGCCGGAAACCGCCTCATTCTTGATAAGTGTGTCATACAGAAGCCTTGATTGCAGTAACCGTTCCTGGTTGGAGATGATCAGCTCCAACAGGTCGCGATCGGTAAGCGAAGCCAGAAACAAAATGGTTTTTTCCGACGTGTTTTTATTGAAAACGGCCTTCTCATAGAAGGAGCGGCTGTCTACATGATATCGAACAAGAAAATCTATAATGCCCGGATGAAGATTGTCATCCATTACATTGACGATCAGCTTTTTTGAGAATGTTCTGAGTGTCTGAATCGCCTTTTTTTTGATCTCCACATCCTTGTCGGTGCACAATACATACAGCACCACGACGAGCTCTTTCGGATTGAGCGGGATCGATCCCGAGGCCGCCATGAGCTTGACCTGTCTGGGAGAGTTCGGTTGAACGAATTTCAGCGCTTCCTTTGAGAGTTTGATTTTCACTTCTCTACTTTCACGATAATCGGCTCATAGCCCAGTTTTTCCAAAAGCCGGGAATCACTTTTTGCATGTTCGATTTCTTCATAATACCCGATCCGCAATCGCTTTATCACCACTTCCACCGTTCTCTCTTCGATCGTCGGATCATAGCCAAAATCCTTCAGGCGTCCGGCGATCACATCCGCATCCTCCCTATAATAAAAAAGCCCCGCAGTGACGTCAAACGCCCCTTTTTCCATCGGAATCATCACCGGATCGACGACGTCCGTGGGAAATCGCTCCATGAACGATTCCGCGCCGTCCCTGGAAAGTCCACGGGATACGATCGGACAAAACATCAACACCACCCTCTCCGTTTCATCCACGTAGTGGGTAAACCCGTGCTCCTCCAGTTCTTCGGCCTGTTTTTCCAGGTTTCGATCGAAGATGAATGCCCCGACCTGCAGTGAAAAAAGCGCCCGATCATCGGGGGATTCGTTCGTCGTCACGCCGCCATCATCCCCGTCTTTTAATGTGGAATCATCATCCGAAAGAACCCCGTTCTCGACTCCAATATCGGAAAGCGAATCATAAAAGGTATTCTCATCTATCGGTGCCGAGGATACGGTGGAATACGGCTCCTCGGTCGATTCCCGCGGCAGGGTAAGAAGGATTTCGTCGTCGGTTATAACAAGATGCCCCTCAGGTTTTTCGCTCGGTGTATGATCCGATTCACATCCGGATAACAGCAGAAAGGCAGAGACCAGAAACAGAAAAGATCGTGTGAAATGAAAAAACCGCCGCGTCTCTATATGCCGCCTGTTTCCCGGCATACCATCAACCGCAGCGGTTCTCCGCTCCGCCCACTCGGCGAAAAAACTTTCTTTCGCTTGTAGGTGTATGTTCTTTGAAACCGCATTCAACAACGCCATCGCCTTCTCCCACCCCCACCGATGTTCACGTTATCGCCACGACAACGTTCTCACCCGCACACCTCTTCAAACATAACGGTGCCGAAGTATACTATCGAATTATACACCATCATGCGAGCGACAGGAAGCCTTCGATTCAATCCCAGGGAATGCCGTTAGTCGTTCTTTTCCTCTTCAGCCTCCTGGATGATCTTATCGACAAGGTGGGCGGGAACCTCCTCATAGTGATCCAGTTCCATGGAAAACGTCCCCCTGCCGCTGGATATGGACCTGAGGTCCGGCGCATATGTCAGTACTTCCACCATGGGAACGAGCGCCTTGATGACCTGGATGCCGTCCCTTACGTCCACGCCCGCCACCCGGCCCCGGCGGCTGTTGAGATCTCCCATGACATCACCCACGTTCTCTTCCGGAACGATTATTTCCATCTTCATGATCGGTTCCAGCATAACCGGATTACAGTCCATGAAGCCCTTTTTAAATCCCATGGACGCGGCTATCTTAAACGCCATTTCTGAAGAGTCGACCGCATGGTATGAGCCGTCTACCAAATCCACCTTCACATCCACCACCGGATACCCGGCCATGACGCCTCCCAGCATGGCTTCCTCGATGCCCTTCTGGCAGGCGGGGATGTACTGTCTCGGGATGACGCCGCCGACGATCTTATCGACGAATTCGAACCCCCCTCCCCTGGGAAGCGGCTCGATTTCCATCCAAGTATCGCCGAACTGTCCCCGACCTCCCGTCTGCTTTTTGTACCGTCCCTGAACCCTGGCCTTTCCTTTGATGGTTTCCTTATACGGCACCTTTGGGAGAAAAAGGTCCACCTCGACGCCGAACTTGCTCTTCAGCTTTGCGATGATCACCTCAAGGTGCACCTGGCCCATACCCGACAGCAACAGCTGCTTTGTCTGCTCGTCCCTGTGGATCTTGACTGTGGGGTCTTCTTCCATCAATCGGTGGATGGAGGTCATCACCTTGTCCTCATCGCCCTTACTCTTGGGAACAAGAGCGAACGACATGATCCTCGTCGGCATCTCAAATTGGGGGAATATGACATCGTTGTTCGGGTCGGCAAGCGTGTCGCCCGTGACGGTCTCTTTCAGTTTTGCCACCGCTGCGATGTCTCCCGTGGGTGCGATGTTCGTGGGGTTCTGCCCCTTGCCCCTGATGTGGAGAAGCTGCCCCACACGCTCCTTGATATCTTTTGTGTTATTTACCAGGTTCGAGTCCGCCTTCATGGACCCTGAAAACACGCGAAAGATAGAGAGCTTTCCCGCATACGGATCGGCGATGGTCTTGAACACCTGGGCGGCCAGGGGGCCGTCCGGATCGGGATGTACCGTTATGGCATTTCCGGATTTGTCCGTGGCGGTTATCTCCGGCCGCTCCAGGGGTGATATGCCCGCCTGGGCCAGAAAATCAACCAGCGGCTGTGCGCCGATGTTCTTCAGCCCGGACCCGCAAAATACCGGGATAACGGTTCCGTTCATCACACCGCTTTTCATTCCATTTGCAAGCTCTTCGGGAGTCAGCTCACCTCCATCGAGATATTTCTCCAACAACTCATCGTCCGACTCGGCGATGGATTCGATCATCTCGTTTCTCATCTCCTCGACGGTCGATGCGATATCTCCCGGGATATCGACTGTTTCGTAGTTCCCGGAGTGATCATCGGCATATATCAACGCCTTGTTGGCGAAAATATCCACGACGCCTTTAAAGTCCGTCTCCTTCCCTACCGGAAAGGTGATCGGTGCAAAACTTCCCTTGAAGCCTGCCTTCAATGCATCAAGCGCCCTGGTGAAATCCGCCCGCTCTCGATCCAGCTTGGAAATGAAAACAATTTTCGGGATTCCCAGCTCCTCGGCCTTCTTCCACATCCTTTCCGTCTGGATTTCAATACCGCTCACAGCGTCGACGATGATCACGGCGTTGTCCGCCACCGAAAGGCATATCTGTGCGTCTGTGTTGAAGTCCGCGTCACCGGGCGTGTCGATCAGGTTTATTTTCTTTTTCTTCCATTCAAAATCGAATAAAGCCGAACTGATCGATATATTTCTATTGGTTTCCTCCGGATCGAAGTCCATTGCGCTGTTTCCGTCGTCCACCTTCCCCAGTCGGTCTATGGCCTTGGTGTCAAACAGTATCGCCTCGGCCAGGCTTGTCTTTCCGCATCCTGAATGACCGACAAACGCAACATTTCTAATATCTGCACTTTCAAATTTCATACACCATGCTCCTTCGCGCAAAAATTTTACTTATCTTATATATGCAGATGGAAAAAATCAAGGATAGTTTGACATCTCGTACATTTTCCGGACAATTACCGGATGCCCGTACTGTTTGCTCTACGCCTTGTTCATCTTGTACAGTTCCTTGAGACCCTCCAGCGTCAGGTAATGATCCACCTCCTGGATCATTTTCGATTCATTTGCTATCAGGTCCGCAAGCCCCCCTGTGGCGATGACATATGGATCGCTGCCGGTCTCATCCTTGATGCGTTGAATGATACCATCAACCATATCAACATACCCGAAAACGATTCCGGCTTGCATGCTGTGAATCGTATTCTTTCCGATAACCGTCTTTGGTCTGACGAGCTCGACCTTCGGCAGCTTGCTGGCCCGGGAGAAAAGCGCCTCGCTGGATGTGGTCAAACCCGGTGCAATAATTCCACCGAGGTATTCTCCCTTGGCGCTGACATAATCGAACGTCGTTGCCGTACCGAAATCAACCACTATCAGATCCCTTTGACACCTTCGATACGCCGCAACCGAGTTGACGATGCGATCCGCGCCCACCTCCCGGGGATTGTCGTAGAGAACCGGCATACCGGTCTTGATTCCCGGCTCAACGAACATGGGATGCAGATGAAAATACTTTTCGCACAGTTCATCTACTATCCCGACCATCGGCGGCACCACGCATGAAACGATGATGTCCTTGATATCCCTCGAGCTTATTCTGGAAGAATGGTAGAGACTCTGGACCAGGACTCCGTATTCATCCGCCGTCCGCTCGGGAAGCGTCATAACACGCCAGTCACTGACCAGATCTTCACCGTCATACACACCGACGACGGTATTGGTATTTCCTATATCCAGCACTAACAGCATATTATTCATCCTCAATAGTCAGCTCACCTGAAGTCGATATGTGCACCTTGCCGTAATCGTCCCGTACATGCAAGAATCCGTTATCATCTACGCCGATGGCCTCCCCCTCGATGATGTTTCCCGCTACCATCACACTGACCCGTTTTCCGGTGGTGTTTTCATATGTCCGAAACCGGGCGATGATCTCATCGAACCTCTGTCCGCAATACAAACGATACCAGTAATCGAGGCGGTACAGAAGCTTAAAAAGAACATCCTTCACTGAAACCGCGTATCCGAGTTCCATGTAGAGGGACGTGGCGATATTTCGTATCGCCTCCGGCATATCCTGAATGCGGGCGTTTATATTAATGCCGATTCCGATAACGTAAAACAATGCGTTGTTTTTATCCTTTCCCATCTCCAGGAGAATACCGGATATTTTTTTATCGCCGATCATCACATCATTCGGCCATTTTATGGAGACCTGTCCACTGTCCTTTAAGATATATTCTCCCAGGACTTCGGCAACCGCCAGGGCCGCAAGGATCGTCAACAGCGATGCCCGTTTCGTCGATATCCGGGGGCGAAGAATCAGTGAGAGATACACGTTCTGCCCCCCCGGGGCGTTCCACGTTTTCCCCCGCCTCCCCTTACCGGATCGCTGATTTCCGGCGATAATCACCCAACCCTCTTCAACGCCCCGGGACGCAAATTGCACGGCATCATCGTTCGTGGAATCGGTCTCCCGATAATAGACGACCTCGCTCCCGACTATACGCGTTTTGAGCCTTGATTTTATGAAAAAGGGAAGGTCCTCGTTCATACGGCCACGATCTTCATATTGATATCAACGGATCGAGCGCCGTGTGTCAGCGCCCCCAATGATATGAAATCAACCCCCGCCTCGGCATATTTCCTGATGTTTTCGAGGGTGATTCCGCCCGACGCCTCGATCAACGCCCGTCCGTCTATGAGTGTTACGGCATCGGCGATCTCATCGGGCGTCATATTATCCAGAAGCAGAATATCCGCACCGACATTCAGCGCTTCGGTTATCTGTTCCGTGGTCGATACCTCCACCTCTATTCGCGAGGTATGGGGAGCGGTTTTTTTCGCCCGATTGACCGCCTCTGTTATCCCGCCCGACGCGGTAATATGATTGTCCTTGATGAGCACGCCGTCCGACAGGGAATACCTATGATTCCGTCCCCCTCCCATCCTCACGGCGTATTTTTCCAGATATCTCCAACCGGGTGTGGTCTTCCTGGTATCCACCACCGTCGCTCCCGTGCCCGCGATTGAATCCACGCATCTCCGTGTGAGGGTCGCAATGCCGGAGAGCCTCATGAGAAAATTCAGGGCCGTCCGCTCGCCACCGAGAAGCGTCGCCGTCGACCCCTCCACCTCCATAACCGCCATCCCGCCGGAGATGAAATCCCCGTCTGTGACTTTTTCGGTGCACAGAACATCCCCCCCCAGCTGTTTAAAAACGGCTTTGAATACCTCAATCCCCGCCAGCACGATATCTTCCTTGGCGGTGACCACCGCCCTCGACCCATGGTCATCGGTGATCGTCGCCCGGGTGGTGATGTCGCCGCCGCTCATGTCCTCCATGAGGGCCAGTTCTATGAGTGCCCGTGTATGCGCCGTGAGCTCCATATTTTTCTATCCACATGATGCGGGCCGTCGGCCGTTTCTATTTTCCGATATATTCCGCAACCCGGTCGATACTTTCGGTGAGTCGCTCCTGTTTCGAGACGAGGGTGGATTCCTTGTCCCGCTCCTTTTGGACCACCTCAGCCGGAGCCTTCGTGATGAATTTCTCGGTGGAGAGCTTATTCCTCACACGGGATAGATCGTCCGTGACTTTTGAGAGTTCCTTTTCAAGGCGGGCCTTTTCCTCATCAAAATCGATGACCCCTATCAAAGGAACGTATACCGTCAGAGGACCGGTCACGACGGTGGCCGATGCGCCGGGTTGGGGAAGATCCACCCCGAACTCGATGGAGTCAACGCCCGCCAGCGTCTTGATATACGTGGTATTGTCCTGCAATCCGTCGAGCACCGCGGCGTCCGGTGAGGACACAATGGCCGAAAGCATCTTCTTCGGGTGGATATTCATTTCGCCCCGAATGTTCCGTATGCCGGTAATGAGGCTCTGTACGCGGTCGAACTCATCGACGGCGTCCGGGAATCTCGGCATTCCGGAGGCATCGGGATACTCCGCCTTCACGATGCTTCCCGCAGATTTGGGGATGGCCTGAAATATCTCCTCGGTCACGAACGGGATGATCGGGTGCAGGAGCCGGACGATCGTATCGAGCACGAACATCAAGACATCCTGACTCCGTTTCTTATCCTCCGGAGTCTCGGACCCGAGATAGATCTTGCTCAGCTCAAGGTACCAGTCACAGAATTCATGCCAGACGAATTGATATGCCGCCCCCGCGGCGGCGTTGAATTCATACGTATCCAGCGCCCGGCGCACCTCTTCCGTGACCTGGGCCGTTCGCTCCAGTATCCACCGGTCCG
Source organism: Candidatus Zymogenaceae bacterium (assembly GCA_016931225.1). Classification (NCBI taxonomy): domain Bacteria; class Deltaproteobacteria; order Candidatus Zymogeniales; family Candidatus Zymogenaceae; species Candidatus Zymogenaceae bacterium. The sequence continues at coordinate 51,087 of JAFGFE010000015.1, read as the reverse complement.
ACAGGGACAACTCACGCTTCGCAAAATCGAAGTCCGGACGGTAGTCGTCACCCGTATTCATCATGACGAACCGCGCCGCATTCCAGAGCTTATTGACGAAGAATCGATATCCCTCGATTCGCCCCTCGCTCAGCCTGACGTCCCGTCCCATGGCCGCGAAGGCCGTCAGTGCGAACCGAAAGGCGTCTGCACCGAACTTGTCAATAACCTCCAGGGGATCGATGATGTTCCCCTTGGACTTGCTCATCTTCTGGCCGTGCTCGTCCCTGACGAGGGCGTGAATGTAGACGTCCGTGAATGGGACCTCCTTCATGCAGAAGAGGCCCATCATCATCATCCGGGCCACCCAGAAAAAGAGGATATCGAAGCCGGTGACGAGACACGACGTGGGGTAGTAGGTCGCCAGGTCTTTTGTCTCATCCGGCCACCCCAGGGTCGAAAAAGGCCAGAGCGCCGAGCTGAACCAGGTATCCAGGACGTCGGTTTCTCTGGTGAGGGAGCTCGCCTTGCAGGCGGTGCAGTCGGTCGGCTCCTCCATGGCTACGATCACCTCGCCGCACTCGTCGCAATACCATGCGGGTATCTGGTGTCCCCACCATATCTGCCGGGAAACGCACCAGGGCCTGATGTTTCTCATCCACTCGAAATATGTCTTTTCCCACTGGACGGGAACGATGCGCGTCCTGCCGTCCTCCACGGCACTGATCGCCTCCTCGGCCAGAACTTCCGCGTTCACGAACCACTGCTTGGAGAGCAACGGCTCGATGACCGTGCGGCATCGATAGCAGTGCCCCTGTGGTACCGTGTAGGCCTCGATCTTCTCAAGGAGTCCCTGTTCCTTCAGGTCTTCAAGCACCTGCTCCCTCGCCTCGTACCGGTCGAGCCCCTCATAGGGACCGGCGTCGGCGTTCATGGTGCCGTCCTCGTTTATGACCACCACCCGCTCGAGCTCGTGATCGTTGCCGATCTCGAAGTCGTTCGGATCATGGGCGGGGGTTATCTTCAGGGCGCCGGTGCCGAATTCGGTGCTGACGTAGGGGTCGAATATGACGGGCAGCTCCCTCTCGATGATCGGGAGGATGACTGTTTTTCCCTTGAGACGTGTGTATCTTGGGTCGTCCGGATTCACCGCAACCGCCGTATCCCCGAACATAGTCTCGGGACGGGTCGTCGCCACGGTGACGAAATCACTCGGATCACCCTTCACCGGGTACCGGATATAGTAGAGACTTCCGGCGCTGTCCTCGTGCTCGACCTCAAGGTCGGCCAGGGCCGTGTGACACCGGGGACACCAGTTGATGATACGGTCGTCCCGGTAGAGGAGTCCCTTTTCGTACAGGCTCACGAATACCAGCCTGACCGCCCGAGAGAGCCCCTCGTCCATGGTAAAGCGCTCTCGGCTCCAGTCGCACGACGCGCCGAGCTTCTTGAGCTGATTGATGATTACGCCGCCGTACTGTTTTCGCCACTCCCACACCCTTTCGATGAACGCATCCCTTCCCAGATCGTGCCTTGTTTTCCCTTCGCCGGCCAGTTCTTTTTCCACCACGTTCTGAGTGGCGATGCCGGCGTGATCGGTGCCGGGCATCCATAATGTATTTTTTCCCTGCATCCTGTGATATCGAATAAGAATATCCTGGAGGGTATTATTCAATGCGTGCCCCATGTGCAGTGAACCGGTCACGTTTGGGGGCGGAATGACGATTGAATAATGTGATGCCGTGGATGTATTATCGGCCCGAAAGACTTCTTGTTTTTCCCACTCGGAATACCACTTGTCTTCAATGTCCCGGGGGTCGTATCCCCTGTCCAATCCGGTAGATTCCTTCATTTTCTGTCCGCTCATCTCCACATTCTGTGATCTCGTATGTCGTCCGCTATGTAAAAAAATCAGGGGAATATGTGTTCCCCTGTTTTTTTAGTGCGCTATGAAAAGGCGATTAACCCTTTTCTCCCTTAAGCCGCTTTATCTCTTCCTTTATCAGCACCTCCGCCAGCTCGGGAACCACCTCCCATGCGACCTTTTCAATGATCTCACGGGCGATTTTGTTCACCGCCTGGTCATATTCTTCGGTACCCGGCTCGGCCCCGCCCAAACCTCCGGGCATCGAGCCCGCCACCCTGGAGCTTACCTCCTCCATGGCCCGTGTTATAATCTGCTCATCGACGTTCGCCGTTTCCTCCTGAATGTCGAATTCCGAATCATCTTGAAGCCTTTCAGGCATTCGAGTCGACTCGAAACGGTGCTGACTTTCAAATTCTTCGCTTCTCTCTGAAAAGGATGTATCAATCTCGGCGGTGTCGACATCGATATCATCCGTAAACTGATTCGACGCATCTCCTTGAGAATTGTTTTCCCAGAGGAAATCAGTATCTGTGGAGTCGTCCGGAATGAACATGTCATCGTTGCCGGATGTTTCGGGCATTTCAACTTCATCGAAAATCGTTCTCGTTTCCGGCTCAAACGGTTCTGTCACATCCATCTCGAAAGCGGATTCCGGCGTTTCCCGCCGGTCGAGATCCGGCTCTTCTTCGGAAATATCCTCCATGAATTCCGGCGGTATCTCCACGTCATCGAGAGATAAGGAGTCATCGTCCGAGCCTGTGTCTTCGACCGACACATCATCGAAATCTCCTGATACCTGAATTTCAGCCTCACTGGAAAAATCATCATCAAAGTTCGCCGAAATATCCATCCCGTCTCCGAGGCTGATATCCTCCACATCTTCCAGGGGGATTTCCATATCATCGTCACTCAACTGGAATACGCCGTCTCTTTCTTCAGACATCGCCGTATCCAATGACGGTTCTTCGAAATCCGCCATATTGAAATCGTCACTAATGACCGATCGCTCTCCCTCTACCAACTCGATCTCATCAAAGGATGTATCCGCTCCGACTTCTCCCTCAGAAAGCGGAGCCGCGACAAACTCGGGTGTCGCTTCATCCCCCCCGTCGATGTCAAGCCCCTCTTCATCCAGAAACTGCGACAGCTCGTCTTCGGATATTTCTTCACCAAGTTCAAAGCCGCTCGAATCCATCCGTGCACTCTCACCCGTCCGGGAAGGCTCTCCGGCATCCCGCGATTGCGGTGTTGCTTCTGCATAATCCGATCCGATATCAAATCCTTCAGGGACGGAATCGGTTTCAATCGTCACATCTCCCCAGGGATCCGACTCCTCCTGGACCGGAGTGAAATCCTCACTCTTTTGAGCGGGTCCTGCGATATCTTCAAATTCCTCGACGGACCAGATATCCTCTGACTGTCCTCTCTGTACGGGCGCTTCCTTTGGTGTCTGCATCTCCGGGGCTGATTCCCGGGGTGTTTCAAATCCGGACTTTTCCACTTTGGGTTGAGGAGGGATCGCCGCGTCCGATCCGATCTCCATCTCACCACCCATGATAAAACCTGATGAATCTCCCGCAGCGCCAGGTGCACCATGTTCCGGCCGCACAGGCGATGCGGCGGGAGTTCCGGCACCCTTGAACGACATTTCCTTTATTTTATTGATAAGGGCGTGGGACTCAAAGGGTTTCTTGAGGTAATCATTCGCTCCGACCTGTTCCGCCTTTTCTTCATCAAAGGGTTCAAACGTCCCGGTCAGGAGGATAATCGGGATATGGGAAAGTTCCGGCATCTGCTTTATCTTTTCACACACCTGATATCCATCCTTGTCGGGCATAACGACGTCAAGCAGAATAATATCAGGCTGTATCTGCTGTGCCTTTGCAAACGCTTCCGCGCCGTTATCGACAATCGTCAGGTCGATGTCTTCATGGGCGAGAGTGATGCTGACGACTTTTTGTATGGTGACACTGTCGTCCGCCAAAAGAATCTTTTTTGACATAGTGTGTTACCGTTTTTTCTTTAACTTCGGTTTCGATAAAAAAATACCCATACTCATAAAACAAATCGATACTACATCAATGCTTCAACATTGAGGATTATAAATTTCATTTCATTCATTGCGCCGCGTCCGATGAAGTATTTTCTTACCGCTCCGGTAAATTTTTCGGGTATCGGCTCCGGTTCGTTTTCAATCTCTACAACCTGATAATTCCCGTCGATTGAAAGACCGAACGTCTCAGATCCGATGGTGATCAACACCGACATTTTCCCGATATCTTCTCCTCCCAAACCAAGACGCTTCTTGATGCTGATAAGCGGTACGGGAGCATCTTCGTGAATAAAAAAACCAAGGTAATACTCTTTCAGCAGAGGCGCATGAAACAGCCTCTCCACTGAAATAACCTTTCGTACATGGGATATTGATAGACCGAAATATCTTGACCCCAGGGTAAAGACAAAATATTGCCTCTCAATGTTTCCGTCCAGTAATCCCATATAATCCGGGGGAGTATTCTATCATTGTAAAGGCGAAAACGTATCAACCAACCAGGGGATATTGAGGAGGTAAATCACCGTATCTTCGCGTAACAAAATTCCCTTGTATACGTCGCTTTGCTCGTCCTTGACTTTATCCGGCATTCCGAACTGTGGACATTCCGTTTCATCCACAACACCGGAGATATGATCCGCTTCTATGCCTATCCATGGTATCTTTTTTGATTCACCCGGATCGCCTCTCAGCACGAGCATACTGAGTAATGCCGTATTCTCTGGTGAAACAGTGATGTCGTCACTTAGTTGCATGAATTTTCGAAAATTGAATACCGGTATCGACCATCCCCTGAGATTAACCGATCCGACAAAATTATCATCGGCCATCTCCGGCTCTACGGCGGATACCTGGATTATCTCCACCAGGTATTGAGCCTGGAGGGCGAAGAAGATATCAGCCACCGAGAAAATAATAACAAGATTCCTGTTTGAATCCTGAAAATGTCTTCCGCGATGAAGCACATCTCTCCCTGTTCCGGGGTCATCAACGTTTTACAAAATGTGTAATGTAAGCGAATATTGACTAAATGATGCATTCATGACCGAAAACGGTTCGTTTCCATCGGCCCAAATGCATTACATTGCCGCCCGACAGGACTTCTTGAACGGTCTTTCCTTCATCCTGAAGAACATTGCAAATACTATACTTTTTTTAATATTTTATGCTAAAAACAGTATCACAATCACCAGTAAGTGTCAAGATATAAAAAAGAAATCTGCGACTCGACACACATAAATATCAACATATGTTTATTTCAATGGAATATATATGCAACGATTTCGTCTCCCTCATTCCCCCTTTTCTCCCACACACGCCTTTCCTTCACGACGTCATGGAAGACCCTTGACACGACCGTATCGGCATAGTATTTTGTAAAAAAGGAGACTCATTTCATCGGAACATTACGGGAGATATCTACGTCATGAACGATATCATGGATACCATATCCTGGCTCGGCCATGCGGCGTTTCGCATCGACGGAGACATCACCGTCTATTTCGACCCCTTTCATCTTTCCGACGGCCCCACCGCCGACCTTATCCTCGTCACCCATACCCATTACGATCACTACTCCCCCGAGGATATCAAGAAAATCACCGGCCCCGACACCACACTGGTTATCACCGGGGATGCGGATGTCCCCGGCGATATCGATGTGGTTCGTGCGGCGCCCGGCAAAACCCTGGATGTCAAGGGTGTCCGGGTATCGGCCGTCGCCGCGTACAATACGAACAAGTCGTTTCATCCGAAGGAAAATCGGTGGGTCGGATACGTCCTCACCATGGGCGGGAACAAGATCTACCACACCGGAGATACAGACGTTATACCTGAGATGGAGGGAATCGGGCCTGACGTTGCCCTTGTCCCGGTGGGCGGCACCTACACCATGAGCGCCTCCGAGGCCGCCCGGGCTGTGAAGCTCATGAACGCCGTGAGCGCCGTTCCCATGCACTGGGGGGAAATCGTGGGGGAGAGAAACGACGCCGTCGAATTCGAGAAGCTTGTCGGTGGTTTTGCCCGGGTCGTCATCAAGGAAAAAAAATAAGCACATCCCCGGACAGATTTCACAACGACAGTGGTGAGTCCTTCATCCATCCCCAGAACCCCGGCCGGCACGCCTCCCACCATACGGTATCCGCTTTCTTCCCCCGACGGATCATGACTGATCAGGAGCATCCGGGTGCAGGATGTCATGCAGGGTATCGGCGATAATCGCGAATTCGCCGATGGTCAGCGTCTCCCCCCTTCTCGTGAAATCCAGTCCGGTTATCCCCTCGATTTCTGAAAGCGCATCCCGTTCGATGATATCCGAGAGGGACCTAAGGGCATTGCGAAGGGTCTTTCTCCTGGTTCCGAAGGACGCACGAACCACCCGCCGGAACAGCTGCATATCTTTGACGGGTACCCGTGATTCACGGAGCATATCGAACACGACGACCCGGGAGTCGACCTTCGGCCTTGGGTGGAAATTCCCCGGTCCCACGGAAAGGGCCGTGGACACGTCACACAGCATCGTCACCAACACCGTCAGCACCCCGTACTCCTTCGTCCCCGGTTTCGCCACGAGCCTTTGGGCCACCTCCTTCTGGAGCATCAGGACCATCCTTTCGACATGCTCCCGGACGTCGAGGAGCCTGAATATCAGCTCCGTCGAAATATTATAGGGGAGATTCGCCACCACCAGGAAGGAAGCGCCGATCCCCTTTCCCAGCTCCCGGTAATCAAACGACAGGGCGTCGCCGAAGACGATCTCGGCCCTGTCCCGAAAGGCGTCGGTCAGGTAACAGGCGAGCTTTCGGTCGGACTCGATGGCGATCACCCGGCCCGCCCGTTCCGTGAGCAGATCCGTCAAGGCGCCGGTCCCCGGTCCGATTTCCACCACCACACTCTCCGGTCCCGGCGCCGTGATGTCCACGATGCGCTGGGCGATATTCCTATTGGTCAGGAAGTGCTGCCCCCTCCCGTGGTACGGGGAGGCGCCCAGTGCGGTCAGGACATCAGACGTCTTCGTCATCGACCCGCCTCGATTTTTTCTTTCTCTTCATGACGACGGCGATATTCAGAGTCACCACGTAGGTAATGACGGCGCTGACTGCGCCGATAATGACAAACCCCGCCAGGACGGCAAGGAGGATATCCGTTCCCAGGGCGAGAAAGCCGGACAGATTCGAGAATCCCCCGGACGGCAGGGGATGAGAGATGCCGAGGATATATCCTCCCAGAAGTCCTTCTGCGGTATAGAGTATCGGCATGGTGAAGGGATTGGCCAGGAGTGTGAACCCGAGGGTCGACAATCTATTCGCCCGCACTCCCAGGGCGATGGGAAGGGCGATCCACGCCTGGAGCCCGATAAAGGGCGAGCAGGCGACGAACATCCCGATAGCGGCGCCCAGAGCTATCTGCCGGGGGCTGTCGTCGGAAAGAAACGCCTTCTTCAGGAGGGTGCGAAAGCTGTCTCCCTTTTCAAAGAGCGGCCGCTTTTCTTCCTTCCCCCCTCTCACTGATTCGGGAGTGAGGTCTTTTGAGGAATTCGTTCTGGTCATAGTTTCCATCGGGAAATCGCGTTCATGAAGAGATCGTGCTCCTTCGCCTCGGCCCGCCTCAGGACACCCACGGCGGCGATCATGGCGGCGTTATCGGTGCACAGTTTGATCGGCGGGGCGACGACGCGCATGCCGTTGCGGACCGCCTGTTTTTCCATCTCCTCCCTCAGCCTGCCGTTCGCCGCAACACCCCCGGTCAGTGTCACGGCGTCAACGCCGTGTTCCTCCGCGAGGCGAATCGTCTTATCCACCAGCACCTCAACCACCGCCTCCTGGAAGCCGTGGGCGATCCGGGCCACATCAATGTCCGAAATCCGTGCCTTTTTCTTGATATAATTCCTCACCGCCGTCTTGACGCCGGAAAATGAGAAATCAAACGAGTCTTTTTCCAGGTACGCCCGGGGGAAGGATAGCGTCTCGCCCGTGTATTCTCTTGCCTTCTCCTCAATGGGGCGTCCGCCGGGATATCCCAAATTCAAAAGCTTCGCCACCTTGTCGAATGCCTCCCCCGCGGCGTCGTCCCGTGTCCGGCCCACCAATCGATACGTGCCGGTGGATTCGGCCAGGTAGAGGTTGGTGTGTCCCCCGGACACCACGAGGCACACGAAGGGAAATTCCAAAGGATGCTCGGTCATGAGGCTCGAGGTGATGTGCCCCTCGATGTGATTGACGCCGATGATGGGAATCCCCCTCGCCTCACAGATCGCCTTTGCGGCGGAGACCCCCACCACCAGCGATCCCACGAGACCCGGTCCACGGGTTACCGCGATGAGGTCGATCTCATCGATGGAGACGTCGGCCGTCCTCAGGGCGTGGTCGATGACGGGGATAATGTTTTCCAAATGCCGCCTTGACGCCAACTCCGGCACCACCCCGCCGAATTTTCCGTGAATCTCATGCTGGGACGAGACGATGTTGGATTTGATCGTGAGATCGTCCGTCACCACCGCCGCCGATGTGTCGTCGCAGGACGTATCAATACCGAGAATATACATGCAGAACCGTTTTCTGAAATCTTATCGATAAGGCGGTCTCCCCGTCCGTGCCGCGCTGCGTGTGCCCCTGGCGCTCACGATACCACCGATGTTGCGGCATGCACCGCACATCATTTCCGATGTCGGCGACCTCTGGGCGCTTGCGACACCGCATACTCACCCCATCCCCGCCCACAGTGACCGCCGGGCACGCGGCGCTAAAAAAACGCCGATGTATGGCAAATCAGCGTCACGCCGTTTCAGCTTTTTGATACACAAATCGAACCACACACTGAGAGCAGACCACCCCCTCACCGGCATATTGTACCACCCTCCCCCCGTACTGACAACGACAAAACATCTTGGCATCCTTACGCTTCCCAACGCTCCTTTTTCACAATCCTATTTATACAACTCCTCCAGGGTCGCACACGCCTCGGTGACGCCTCCGTTGCATGCACGCTCGAAATCGACCTCCGTCCTCTCCATATCCCCCATGTCACGATAGATCAGGCCGCGGGTATAGTACGAGGCGGCATTCTCCTCCAGCGCGATCGCCCGCTCGATATCGGCCATAGCCTCGTCATATCTCCCCATCTCCCGGTAGATGTTCGCCCGGGTATCGAGGATGACGGAAAGGTGATGCGTCTCGTCGGTGCCGACGAGACTGGCGGCACGGGCGACGTCCTCCAGGGCGCCCTCATAGTCGTCCATCTGCAAGCGGATAAGTCCCCGGTTGTTGTACGCCTCGACAAACGCCGGATCCAGATCGATGGCCCTTGTATAGTCATCGACGGCATCACCATAGCGCCCCATCTCATCGTAGACGATCCCCCGATTGTAATAGGCGTCACGAAATTCCGGGTCCAGCGTGACGGCCCTCGTGTAGTCATCGATTGCGTCATCGGAGCGGCCCGCATCCGCATAATCAATCGCCCGATAGTAATATGCCCACGCCCAGTCGGGAGCGAGCTCTATCGCCTTCGTGTCACACCTGATCGCCTTCCGATACTTCCCCTGTGATGAATACTCAATCCCTTTATCCAGCCAGTACCACGGACTCTCGGCCCATGCCGCAGCTGAAAGAATGATAAGGAGCGCACCCGCCACGCCGATGACACCACTCCAGAATTTCACCCCATCGCCCTCCCATACGTTGTACCATCAAACAATCGACATAAGATGCGCCGGAAGTAAAAAATTCACCTTGCGGCACTCTTCCTTTTGGATTACACTGGCACAATACATCGGAAGACAGTCAGCGTCAAGGGGGGACGCATTATCCGTGCAGGACAACCTTATTCATACGATATGGAACGTTTCCGATCTGACCTCGGAGATATCCGATATCCTCGAATCCTCATTCCCCTTCGTCTGGGTACAGGGAGAGATCTCGGGCCTGCGCACCCCCTCTTCTGGACACATCTACTTCACCCTCAAGGACGACGCCGCCCAGATTCGGGCGGTCCTGTTCCGCCACCAGGCCGCGCGATTGAAAAAGGGATCGGATCTCCTTCAGACGCCGGCTGAGCGGGGCGGGCGGCCCGGAAACGATTCACTGTTTCCCGATTTGGAGGCCACAGGCGGCCCGCCCCCTCTCCTGGAAGAGGGGCGGCAGGTAGTCCTCTTCGGAAGACTCGGGGTCTACGCCGCCCGAGGCGAGTACCAGATCATTGTCGAGACGGTGGAGCCGGTGGGAATGGGTGCCGTGACCGCGGCCCTCGAGGAGCTCAAACGGGAGCTCTTTGAGGCGGGCTATTTCGACGAATCGAGGAAAAAGCCGATCCCGACCCTTCCCTCCACCATCGCCCTGGTCACATCCCCGACCGGTGCGGCGCTGTTTGACATGATTCGCGTCATCTACCAGCGGATGCCGGGCGCCCACGTGGTGGTGGTGCCGTGCCTCGTCCAGGGGGAAGACGCCCCGAAAAGAATCGCCGAGGGCATCGAGACGGTCAACGCCCATGGGCTTAGTGATGTGATCATCGTCGGCAGGGGGGGCGGAAGCTTCGAGGACCTTCTCGCCTTTAATACAAAAATCGTCGCCGATGCGATATACAACTCCGATATCCCCGTTATATCCGCCGTGGGCCATGAAATCGATGTGACGATCTCCGACCTGACCGCGGACGTGCGGGCGGCCACCCCCACCGCCGCAGCCCAGATGGTGGTGCCCCGTACGGACGAGATACTAATGGACCTGGACGAGGCGGCGACCAGACTCATCCACGCCGTGAAAAGACGCACAGAACGCGCCCGGGTCGATGTCATCCGGCTCAGACGATCGCTCGGGAGTCCCGCCGTATCCCTGGCCTACGCCCGGGAGAAGATCGATCGCATCTCAGATGTGATGACCTTTTCCATAAACCGGTCCCTTCAAACGAGGAGGGAACGTCTCTTTTCCCTGACCGCCGCAATGGATCGCCTGAGCCCGCTGGGTGTGCTCTCACGGGGATACGCCATCGTCATCAGGACGGAAGACGGCCGAATCCTTCGAGATGCGGGAGACATCCAGCCGGGAGATCGGGCCGATATCCGGCTGATGCGGGGAAGCCTCGTTACCGTTGTAGAAAAAAGGACCCTGACAGATGAATGACGGCAGACGATCCCTGTTCATATCGCTTTACGTGTTTCTTTGTATCATCTGCTCCTCACCGCTCCGGGCCGACGACGGCTCCATCCGCATCAACTGCCCCGATGTCGTCCACCAGGGAGAGATTCACACCGTCGGCGTCTGGGTCGGAGAGGACGCCGTCTCGGTCACCGGCTCCTTCATGGACAGAACCGTCCCGTTTTTCCAGAGCGACTACCCGGGGGCGTTTACCGGGTACCTGGGAATCGACATGGTGGAAGAGACGGGAACGACGTCCTTTTCCATCAGCGCATGTTACGCCGGCGGAACCATAGAGAGGGCCGCCTGCGATATCACGGTGGCCCCGACGGATTTTAAAACGCAGAATCTCACGATGGATTCAGGATGGATTTCGTTCGACGAAGCGACCAAGGCTTTGTTGAAAGAACAACATAAAACTCTTGAAGACCTTTTATTGACAAACAGTCCCGACCGCCTCTGGAAGGAGCCCTTTCTCTGGCCCGCGGAAGGACGTATTTCGACGGAGTTCGGCGCCCGCCGCACCATAAACGGTACGGTCCAGTATCCCCACGGCGGCATCGACATCGCCGCGAACCTGGGCACGCCGGTGCCGGCTTCTAACCGGGGGCGTGTGGCCCTGGTGTATGAAGGGGTGATTTCAGGAAAGACCGTCGTCCTCGACCACGGAAAAGGACTGTATACCTTCTATTGCCACCTCTCTCACATCACAATAGATGAGGGGGACACAGTCGAGCGGGGCGATGAGATCGGGTGGGTTGGCGGCACCGGACGGGTGACCGGCGTGCACCTTCATTTCAGTGTCTTCCTGAACGGCGCCTGCGTGAATCCAGAAAACCTCCCCGGAATCAAACGCCACGGAAACGATAATGAAACGGACTGACATGTATTCTCTCCATCACACCGGAAGACGAATGAAACACATTCTGATTTTCTGCTGCGTAATACTCGCATGCTTCGGCGTCAAGGGCCTCTCCGCCGAGATCACCTATCCCGCCTCCATTAAACAGGGGGGGGTCGACGTGGTCACCATCATCGGGGGCGGCCCCATCAGCACCGCCGTCGGCTCCTTCAACGGCAGGACCGTCTATTTCAATCCGGCATCATCGGACACCGAATACCTGGGCCTCGTCAGCGCCCACCTCCAGACGGATCCGAAGGACGCGAGCCTGAGAGTCGAGATCTCGTACGTTGACGGCACGAGTGAGATCATCAGCCGATCGATTGCAATCGTCGACGGCGATTACGAAACCCAGTATCTTACACTGGATGAGAAGTGGACCAGTTATGACGAGGAAACCCTCGCCCGGATTCAGCGGGAAAACAATATCATCGGCGCCCTATTCAAGACCGAAACGCCGGATAAGCTCTGGACGGAGCCCTTCATGATGCCGCTTTTAGGACGCATCACCGGGGAGTTCGGTCTGAGGAGATACATCAACGACGAGCCGCGATCGCCCCACAGCGGGATCGATATCAGCGCCGTCACCGGCACGCCTATCCTCGCGGCCAACGACGGCCGTACCGTGCTCGTCATGGATATGTTCTTCTCCGGCCTCTCCCTTTTCATTGATCACGGCCAGGGACTCTACACCATGTACTTTCACCTGTCGGATGTGCTGGTGGAGGAAGGAGACGACGTCCGCCGGGGCGATACCGTCGCCCTGGTGGGGGCCACCGGCCGGGTAACCGGGGCGCACCTCCACTTCGGCGTGAGACACACAAACAACAAGGTCAATCCATGGGACTTGGTGAACGCCCTCTCTCCGTAACATTTGGAGATCGTTTCGACACATCGGGAAATCGAGTAGACTCATCTTTATCGCCGTGTGGACGGAGACAGACACCGAATATACGTCTGAGGGTATATGGCGTTGACAATGATAATATTGAAATACCAACCATTTCGTGTTATAAATGTGATATGGAGTAACCGGTCGGATTGCGCACACAAAATCGTTTTTTAGGGTGCGCGGTGCCGACGCGTCAGTATTGTATGGAACACCAAATGTCGAATATTGATTTTGACGACGGCCTCAAAAAGCTGGAAGAGATAGTGGAGCGTCTCGATCGGGGGGAGCTTACCCTCGAGGAGTCCCTTTCAATTTTTGAGGAAGGCATCAAGCTGACCCGTACCCTCACGCGGCACATCGAAGAGGCTGAAAAGAAAATCGAGATTCTCACAAGCAGCGAAAACGGACACATTACCCTCGACGGTTTCGACGCCGACGATTCGGGATCGTGATAGATGAGAAACCCACTCGAAACCATACAGGATGGATCGTTGCCACTTTTCCATGACTCCTACGTGACGGCGTCGAGATGATGTCATCCTTCGACCTGAGCGCATATCTCAAAGAACGGATCGGCCGGGTGGACGAGTATCTCACGGGCATCATCGATTCCATCGACGATTCATCCGGCGACCTGAGGCGGGCCATGAGATACAGCATCTTCGCCGGAGGAAAGCGACTCCGACCCATGTTCGCCATCGCCGCCTCCGAAACCGTGGGCGGCTCTCTGGGACAGGTCCTCCCGGCGGCGTGCGCCTTGGAATTGATACACACCTACTCGCTCATACACGACGATCTTCCCGCCATGGATAATGACGACTACCGCCGGGGTGTCCTGACCAACCACAAGGTATTCGGCGAGGCGACGGCCATTCTTGCAGGTGACGCGCTTTTAACGAAGGCGTTCGAGGTGCTCTCAGACATCACACGGTTCGCCGCCGATCCGACCTCTCTCCTTCAGATTTCGTCCGAGATCGCCCGGGCCGCCGGTGACGCCGGCATGGTCGGCGGGCAAATGCTAGATATGGAATCGGAACATCGGGACATAGACCTTGACACGCTCACGATGCTTCACCGAAAAAAGACCGGCGCCCTCATTATCGTCTCGGTTCGGACGGGGGCGATCCTGGGGGGCGGGGACGAGATACAAGTGAAACAATTGTGCGAATACGGCGAATGTGTGGGCCTCGCGTTTCAGATATCCGACGATATTCTCGATGTGGTGGGGGATCAGGGAAAGCTGGGCAAGAGAACCGGCATGGATGAGGCTCGGGGGAAGCGAACCTTTATCTCTCTGTTGGGCCTCGAGGAATCCCGAAAGAGATCCAAAGACCTGATAGAACGGGCGATCGACGCCCTTTCATCATTCGGCGAGCGGGCCGAGGCGCTGAGGGCCATCGGCAGATACGTTATAGAACGACAGGCGTAATACACCATGAAAAACATACTTGACACCATCAACGGTCCGGAAGACCTGAAATCATTGTCGATTGAGGAGATGGAGCTCCTCGCCGCGGAGATCCGCGAGTTGATTATAGATACGGTCTCCAAAACCGGGGGGCATTTGGCGTCGAGCCTCGGCACCGTCGAGCTGACCATCGCGCTGTATCACGTGTTTCAGCCGCCAAAAGACCTGATCATATGGGATGTGGGACATCAGGCATACACCCATAAGATCCTCACCGGAAGAAAGGACTGTTTCGGGACACTCAGGTGTCTCGACGGTATATCGGGCTTCCCCAAGCGCTCCGAATGCCCCGAAGACGTCTTCGGGACCGGTCACAGTTCCACCTCGATATCCGCTGCCCTGGGCATCAGCACCGCCTGGGATATCCAAAAGAAACCCGAGGACTCCCGGGCGCTGGCGGTTATCGGCGACGGCTCACTCACCGGGGGCCAGGCATTTGAGGCGCTCAACCAGGCGGGACATCTCGTCAAGGACGTCATCGTCATCGTCAATGACAACGAGATGTCCATCTCTCCCAATGTCGGGGCGCTGTCGTCGTTCCTCTCCCGCAAGCTCTCCACCCGTCCGGTGATGAATCTTAAAAAAGAGATCGTTCACCTGCTCAAATCGGTGCCCGGCATCGGCGAAGATATCTATAAGGTCGCAAAACGCGCCGAAGACGCCATCAAGGGCTTTTTGATGCCGGGTATGCTCTTTGAAGCGATGAATTTCCAGTATTTCGGTCCCATAGACGGACATCGCATAGACCGACTCATAGAGACCCTTACAAATATAAAGGACATCGAGGGGCCGATCCTCCTTCATGTCCTGACAAAAAAAGGAAAGGGCTACCTCCCGGCTGAGGAGAATCCCTCCCGGTATCATGGTGTGGGGGTATTCGATGTGGAAACCGGCAGTCCCATCGGGCCGAAGAATGATATCCCCACCTACACCAAGGTGTTCAGTGATGTGATAGTGGAGCTAGCGAAAAAACATGATTCCATCGTGGCAATCACGGCCGCCATGGCGGAGGGTACGGGGCTTACCACCTTTTCCGGTCGTTTCCCGGACAGATTCTTCGATGTGGGCATCGCCGAGCAGCACGCGGTCACCTTTGCGGCGGGCCTGGCGACTCAGGGGCTCATCCCCATCGTCGCGGTGTATTCCACCTTTCTCCAGCGCGCCTACGACCAGATACTCCATGACGTTGCCCTGCAGGACCTCCCGGTGATCTTCGCCATAGATCGCGGCGGCATTGTGGGAGAAGACGGCCCCACCCATCACGGGCTGTTTGACATGTCCTATCTCAGGAACATTCCAAACCTCATTATCATGGCCCCCCGGGATGAAAACGAGTTCGCCCGCATGCTTGTCACGGCGGTCGAGTGCAAAAAACCGATCGCCGTTCGATATCCGAGGGGGAAAGCCCTGGGTGTCGCTGTGGACGACGATCCTCAGCCCATTCCCATCGGAACCTCCGAAACACTCATCGAAGGCAATGACCTGACCATCGTCGCCATCGGTTCGATGGTGGAGCCAGCCATGGATGCGGCCCGGCGACTCTTAACCAGAAAAATAACCGCAACGGTCATCGATGCCCGTTTCGTCAAGCCGCTGGACATCCGCGCCATCAGCGCATCGGTACAAAAAACCGGCGCTCTTTTGACGATCGAAGAGGGGATTTTGAGCGGCGGCTTTTCCAGCGCGATCCTCGAGGGGCTCGCTGCGGACTCCGCCCTCCCCCGGTCGATAAAACGATTGGGCATCGGCGACCGGTTTGTGGAGCACGGCCCCCAGAGCGTACTCAGAGATCGATACGACCTGTCATCCCGGGGCATCTTTCAGGCCGCCCTGGACCTTCTCGGTACAAGAGAAAAGGCACCTACCGATATTGATGAAACCGTACACGGCACGCGATAAACTGCGCCTCGATACGGCCCTTGTCGAGGGGGGCCTGGTTCCTTCCAGGGAGAAGGCCCGTGCGGTCATCATGGCGGGACACGTTCTTGTAAACGGCGACCGCGTCGACAAGGCGGGATTTCGGGTGAGCACCGATGACGACCTTTCGATCGTCTCCCCGCCGCACCCGTACGTGAGCAGGGGCGGTGTAAAGCTCCAGGGCGCTCTGGACGAATTCGGGCATGACCCGGGTAATGCCGTCGCCCTGGATGTGGGAGCGTCCACCGGCGGCTTCACCGATTGTCTCCTCAAAAGCGGCGCACAGAGGGTCTACTCACTGGATGTGGGATATGGCCAGTTTGCCTGGAGCCTCCGGTCGGATCCTAAGGTCGTGCTCATGGAACGCACGAACATCCGCCACACTACTATCGATGCCTTTCCCGAACCGATAGACCTCGCGGTCATCGATGTATCCTTCGTCTCGCTCTCACTGGTGCTGCCGAGGGTCTTTGACATCCTCACCTCCGGTGGTTACGCCATCGCCCTTATCAAACCACAGTTCGAGGTGGGAAGGGGTGATGTGGGAAAGGGTGGTGTGGTGCGGGATGAAAAAAAACACAAAAAAGCCGTCGACTCCGTCGCCGCGGCTGCACAGGAGCTGGGCTTCGTCGTGAAAGGCACCTGCACCTCACCTTTAATGGGTCCCAAGGGAAACACGGAATTTTTCATTTATCTTTACAAACCATCGGAGCGGGTCAATGTCTAAAAAACATGCGTCCAAAAAGACCATTCCCATGAAATCATTCTTCGGTCTTCCCCGACCGATCATTTTCGCCCATCGAGGCGCCTCGGGAACGTATCCCGAAAACACCCTCCCCTCATTCCAGGCCGCGGTACAGATCGGCGCCCACGTGCTGGAGACGGACACCCGCATCACACGAGACGGTATCCCGGTGCTCGCCCACGATCCAAGCCTCCTTCGCACCGCCGGGGTTGACGTGCATGTCGAAGACCTGACGCTGAAGGAACTGAAGGATTTAGACGCAGGGTATTCATTCTCTCCCGACAATGGTTCGACGCATCCATTCCGCGGCACGGGGGTTCAGGTCCCCACCCTTGAGGAGTTCGTTCAGACGTTTCAGGATATCCCGGTGAATATGGAAATCAAGGCGGGAACCGAACAGAGCACGAAGATTGTGCTTGACGTGCTCGAATCGAACAACGCCCTGGATCGGTTTCTATTGGCGTCGTTCCCGCCTGATGCGATGAGATATATTCAAAGAGAGAGACCGACCACCCTCACCGGTGCGTGCAAGGAAGACGTACTGCGTGTACTTGTTCGATCCGCCCGGTGCGACAGAAAGATCCGTGACTATCCCTTCACCGCTCTGCAGGTCCCGGAGCGGCAATCGATCATTCCCGTCGTCACCCGCCGATTTCTCTCATACGCACATAGATACGGCGTTCACGTACACGTGTGGACCATCAACGAGGAATCGGATATGCGACGGCTCTTTGATATGGGCGTTGACGGTATCTTCACAGACCATCCCGAACGGGCGCTGGCCGTTCTCGAAGAGAGACGCACGGCATAGGCGAAATTCTTCTTCTCTCCTTCGGACCCTGAATCGTTTTTCACTCACCGACATCAAAAGCTGAAAGATGCCCGCAGAGATTGGATTCTCTTTTTCTACACCCATGCAGCGGAGATTCATTATGTCCCAATCGTCCATAGACGCCATACGATCTTCTCTCACTCACCTTATTGCTTCCCTCGAGTCGGAGAACAGCGACGGTATTCTTGACGCCCAGTCCGATTTTTCCCGGGCGGTTGACGCCGCGAAATCCCTTCATGACCAGGGAAAAATCCTTGTGGACGTGAAGGGACTCCCCGCCACCATGCATATATACGCAACCCGGGACCTTCCCAAACTCATCTCCGAAAAAGGAAACCACCCTTCCATCATCAAGGAACTCAATCAGTTCCGTCGGGTGATGGATAAGGTGGTTTCTCCCAGGGAGATCGACTGACACATCAGGGAATGCCCTGCTTCAGTTGTGTTCAGTCGTCACCCTGATTTTCCTTGATCTCAAATACACATGCCGGGTCCCCCATTGCCCGACAGGCGGTCTCCGTCACCTTGTACCTTTTTTTCGTGGCCCAGAACACCGCCTCGTCGTCAAATCCCACCTCACCGTAACAGATAGGGGTTTTTGAGTTCTCTATGCTGTGGCACCAGCTGCATCGATGTATGCTGACGATAAATGAACCGTCGACTTCCTCGAAGGTCTGATGCCCCTCTCCGAATATTTGATTTGTTTCGTATGTAATAGCATTAAGCAATGTCGAGATACGCTCCCTGTCCGCGGCCATCTTCTCAAGTTCGATCCCCACCAGGCCGAACAGCTCCGGGCTCTTTTCAACAACGTTTCGAAATCCCTTGCGTCCGGCATTGGTCATGATCGCCCGGGCGCCCTTTTCTCCTATAACTTCAATCAATCCTTTCACGAGGAATGAAAAATCCGTTGCCGGGTATACTTGTTCCGCGTCGTTCGGGGGGATGTTATCACGAAATTTTGTCATCGAGCTGACATTCAGAATCGCATTGAGTCCGTTTTTCCCCATAACGTCCTCAATCGTCACCAGCGCAATATACAGAAGCGAGTTGGGAATGTTTTGTTTTTCAAGCATAGTAGTTCTCACACCTATTGAGAAGGAATTATTAAAAAATCACTATCACTCCGAAAAAAATTCCTGAGAGACGAATCCGTCCGTTCACCTCCTTTCTAATGTTTCGGTAATATCTATCTATATGAAAAACACACTTTTTTGTAGCGGCGTCCCGGCAGTCGATTTCCTCCACCGGATAATGTCAGTACGCCGAGAATCCATGGGCAATATGTCCCCGACCCAGTGCCACCTTTTTCAAGCTTACGGGCGAATATGCCCACATGTTCCGGTCCATCCTTACGTGCGAGCCCGACCTCCTGCCGACCAGCCTTCCTCAGTAGGACTTTTAGCACAGTCTCCGCCGATAAGGTCGATCAATCCACTTATCAGGGGGCTGATGCCCGAAGACTTTTGCTTCTGTTTTTTGTTATTCGGGGGATATAAATCCCTGAATGTCGACATTTCGGATATGTTAAGAATGGGATGAGGACCGTTTTTCCTCATCATATCATCCAGGATAGTCAGCATCACAGGGAACAGAGAATTCGGCTTCGTTCTCTCTTTGATGATGCTTTTTTTTTTATAACAAAATTTTTTGATAAAGTCAAAAGGGAAACGCATCACAGGAGTGTTCCACAACGACTGAAAGGCTTTTACCCTTGACATGGGACCCCAAGCGACTTATAACCTATCATATATACGCATATATACAATTCACGTCCATCTTTTCTGACGCTCTGAGTTTTTCATGAAGATTATAAAACTGCTCTGTGTCAGTGTTATTGCGGCACTGGTGATCATCGCAGGTTTCTTGGTCCACCTGTTCAAGGTATATCCAAAGGCGGATTATACGGTTCCGTTCACAAGCACGGAGAACGACTATCACATTGAATCCGTGGACGGAATCAATCTCCTGGTATATCACAATCTCCCCTATCCAACCGATTTTGAGGCATCGACCTACCCCGCTCAAAACCTGGGCGGAACCTGGAAGATGAAAACGGACCCGAACGATACGGGGATGGACGACGGGTGGCAGCACACGACCGAGCCCGGCGATGACTGGATGGACATCGTCGTTCCATCATCGTACGTCGGCACCGACGGTTCTTTTTCGAACTATCGAGGCGTTACCTGGTATTTTCTCGATTTTTCATCCGATCTCAACACAGATACCGAGACCTTCACCCGCCTCGGGTTTGACGGCGTGCACATGTGCGCGGACGTCTGGCTCAACGGCACATACCTGGGCGGTCACCGGGGGGGAGACACCCCCTTCTATTTCGACGTCTCGGACCACCTTGAGCGCAATAAAAATATCCTCATTGTTCGGTCGGACAATCGTCCCGATTACGACACACTGCCGGTAAAAACATGGGAACGTCAAAGCCCCGAACGGGAATGTGTCGGGGGCATTCATCGAGACGTCGTTCTCGAAAGCATTCCGAGACATTACATCTGTAAGGCAGTGGCGGATATGTCCCTCTCCAAAAACAAAGGCGATGTGTCGGTCTCGGTGGTCATCCACAATCACGATCTCACCGGCCCCTACATCCTTTCGGGAGCGCTCATCTCCCCTGACGGTGAGGAAATAGACCTGGGATCGTACATCTTTGAATCGTCCGATGAATTCGAACTGCACACATTGAAGTGCGAGGTGGATAATCCGAAGACCTGGTCGCCGAACCACCCGCGGCTCTATCGTCTCATGCTCACCCTGAAGACGAAGAGTCGAGTGGAAACACTGGAGACGAAAACCGGATTTCGCACCGTTCGGATCGTGGGCTACGGAACCGACCCGGGCGTCTACATCAACGACATCAACACCTTCATCAGGGGCGTCTCTCGATACGAGGACGTCGTGGATTCGGGATCGGAGCCGATGACTGATAACATCGCCAAAGACCTCGGTCTGATACAGGATATGAACGCAAATTTCATTCGCATGGCCCACTCCTCCCACGACGTCCGTGAAATCAGGGCGTGCCGTGACCTGGGAATCATGGTCTCCGAGGAGATTCCGTACAACAACATCGGCATGGGCTGGGTGGACTGGTACAATAAAAAGGGGACCCTGTTCGAGCTGCCGGTGCGGACTTTCGGGATGCGCCAGCTTAACGACCCACACCTCATGTCCCTGGCCCAGCGCATGCTCATCGAGATGGTGGAGCGGGACATCAACAATCCGGCGGTGATCATATGGATTGCGGGCTCTGAGTCGTACACCCTCTTCGATGAGGGGGGGCGTTTCCACGGCTGGATGCGTGATGTGATACGATCGTTCGATTCCACCCGCCCGGTTTGCACGTTCGAATACACCTATGACATTCGCCTTCTGGACGCCGAAAAACGAGCGGCGCCCTCCATGGATCTGATCGCCGTCGATTCTTCCTCCGACCTCCACGCCGGCGGCCCCGAAGACCTGGGACTGTACCTCGACCGTATTCACAGGCGATATCCCGACAGGCTCCTATTTCTTTCAGACTTCTGTGTCCCGGCCGGACTCGACTGTATTGATGCAGACGGCACGTACTCGGAAGAAGACCAGGCGATGCTCATCGAGGAATATATGGAGATCGCCCGTTCAAAAAATTACATCGCCGGCGTATGTCCCGCCGTCTTCGCAGATAGTCTGTATCCCGGCGACTCGGCACCGTTCTTACACTCTTCGGGAGTGATGACCTCGGGGCGTGAACCGAAGGCCGCCTATGATGTTCTCACACAGATGTATCACGACATCAAGACAAACGGAAGATAGACCGAATCCTGTAGCCCCTCAAGCGAGGATACCATGAAATCGATCGTGAAGAAAATCGTATGCGGAATCTTTTCTGTGATTCTCGCGGCGATCGTCATCGTCGTCTGTGCATGGCTGTATCTGACCTGGGTATATCCCCGGGTCGACTACACCTTCCCGGATACCGACAGCGACGGAGACTTCACCATCGTCACCGTGGGGGATACGAACATCCTGGTGGAATACGGCCTCCCCTACCCCACGGTCTTCGAGGACACCAACCGCCCGATCCAGGATCTCTCCGGCTCCTGGAAGATGCGGTTTGATCCCGACGAGGTGGGACTGGATGAGGAATGGTTCCTCATACGGGATGCGGACGACTCCTGGGAGGACTACACCGTTCCCTCAACGTACAACGCATTCGAGGGTCCCTATCGCCATCATACCGGCGTGACCTGGTACATGCTCACCTTTACCGCGGATGGGTCGTCACCTCCCAACCCGATCACCCGGCTCTGCTTTCGGGGCGTGCTCCTGACCTCGGATGTGTGGCTCAACGGCAACCACCTGGGGCACCGGGACGGGGGCTACACGCCGTTTTACTTCAACGTCACCGACTTCATCAGGCCCGGCGAGACGAACACCCTGATCGTCCGGGCGGACAATCGCATCAGATTCGACACCCTGCCCCCGAAACAGTACAGGTACCACACCCAGGGAGGCTGGGGGGAATACGGCGGCATCTACCGTGATGTGTACCTGGAGAAGCTGCCCGGACAGTACCTGTGCAAGGTCGTGGCGCGGGCCGTCCCGGAGGAAACCGGCGGCACTTTGGACATGACTATCGTCGTGCATCGTCTTGCCGGCGGCACCGAATGTACGATCGAGGGAGAGGTCGTCGGTCCGGATGGAATGATCTATCCCATAGACATCGATACGCCGATTGCCGAAGGGGAATATCGGCTGTATCCCGCCGGCGCCTCGATCCCCGCACCGCGGCTCTGGTCAACGAAGGATCCCGCAACCTACACCGTGAAGCTCCACCTCCAGGACCGTATGTCTGATGACCGGGTGTCGGTGGTGACCGGTTTTCGCACCATCGAGATCACAAATGACGCGCTCCTGATAAACGGTGAGGAGACGGTGCTGTTGGGCATATCGAAACACGAAGACGACCCGTATCTTGGCGCCACCCAGAACGAGGCCGTTATCGACAGGGATCTCGACCTGATAGAGGAGATGGGTGCGAATTTCATCAGGATGTCCCATTACCCCCACGACATCCGGGAAATCAGGGCCTGTCGTGACAGGGGAATCATGGTTTCCGAGGAAATCCCCCATTACCAGGTCGGCCTTGGCTGGACCACCTGGTTCGGGACCGGCAGGGAGCTCTTTCGGTTCCCCGCCTCGACCTTCGGGATGAAGCAGTTGCATTCAGAATCCCTGGTCGTCTCAACCCGTCGCCAGCTCATCGAAATGGTGGAGCGGGACATCAACAACCCGGCGGTCGTTCTCTGGTTCGTCTCCAACGAGAGCTACTCGCTGTATACATCCGGCGGCCGTTTTTACGGCCACCTGAGGGATGTCATCAGGGCCTTCGACGACTCGCGCCCGGTAACGAAGGCTGAAGTCACCTATGACATTCCCTTCTTCGATACCAAGCGCATGTCGGCCGACTATCTCGACATCGCGTCGGTCAACAGCTATTACGGCTGGTATTACGGCACGGCAAAAGACGCAGGAATGAAGCTAGACACCTATCACGAACAGCACCCGGACCGACTGGTGTTTCTCTCCGAGTTCGGCGCCAGCGCCGCCCCCGGGCGAACGGACGAGGACGGGAGCTACGTGGCCGATCGCGTCAGCCCGGGGAAAACATACTCGGAAGAATATCAGGAATATGTCATCCGCACGTACCTCAATGCGTTTCGTGAGCGAGAGTACATCGTGGGTGTTTCTCCCTGGATATTCGCCGACTTCTACTGCCCCTGGTTTCCGGGGAACGTCGTCCCCTATTACAACATGAAGGGAGTCGTCTCCAAAGATCGCATTCCGAAGCACTCATATGAGACCCTGAAGGAAATCTACACGGACATCGCCGAGAACGGGAGATAGAAGCCGTCCCTTGGCGTGTGTACCAAACCTGTAAGAAACACATTCATCGAACGAGATGAGAGATGAGGAAGCAATGAAGAGAAAGGCCGAGATCACCAGGACCACTGCGGAGACGAATATCCGTCTCTCCATCGATCTGGACGGCACGGGCGATTATTCCGTTTCCGGACCCGCGGGATTTCTCAACCACATGCTGGAGCTGCTCGCCCGGCACGGCATGTTCAATCTGACCGTTGCCGCTGAAGGCGATCATCATGTGGACCTCCACCATACCGTGGAGGATATCGGCATCTGTCTCGGCGAGGCGGTTCTGAAGGCATTAAGTGATAAATCCGGCATCGCGAGATACGGCAGCGCACGGGTCCCCATGGATGAGTCCCTGGCCACCGCCGCGGTGGACCTCTCCGGGCGTCCCTACCTGGTATACGATGTATCGTTTTCGTCCAACAAGGTTGGGGAGTTCGACGTCGAGCTTTTCGAGGAGTTCTTCAGGGCCTTCGCAAACCATGCCAGGGCCACGGTGCATATCGTCCTGGAACACGGCGCCAACGCCCATCACATCGCCGAGGCCTGTTTCAAGGCGTTCGCCCGGGCGCTGTCCAATGCGGTGAGTCTCGATCCCCGTTTTTCCGGCGTTCTCTCCACCAAGGGAACGCTCACCGAATAAAAGCATTCCGCCTCACGGGCATGCGCCCGTGAGGCGGTCGATTCCTTTTGTTCGGCACTCACCGGACACAGTATCCGCCTCATCCGGGGCGGGCATTGGTCAGTGAAGTCGCGATGTGTCTCTTGTCTTTCTCGCCGACTCCCAGACCTTCTCGATCACATTCATCGGTGTGACGTTTCCGATTTCCACGGAGAGATCAAGATATCCGACGAAGACGAGCATGAGAAGCGTCGTCACTCCCGCAAGCACAGCCACAAGAAACGATTCTCCCAGAAGATCTACCAGAATCACGGCGATACCGGCGGCCACGATCCCATAGAGGATCGTCGTCCATCGATCGACCGGCATGTTCACATCATTCAGCGTTTCGGTCATGGCGAGGTAATACCAGAAAAATGAGAGCGTGCCCGCAAGCGCCGCTCCGTATATCCCGAAGGCGTGGACCATCAATACACTGAGAATAAAATTGATCAGAAGTGTCTGGATCGAGATAATGCCGACCGTTTCAGACTTTCCCGTCCTCACAAGTATTCCCTCATATATCGTCGTTGCGCCGTACAGTACGACCCCCGGTAAAAGAAACAGGAACGCCCCCGTGGACGCCAAATAGTCGTGGGTGGATGGAAATATCACACCGATAATCTTTTTATACAGGATCGCCGTACACACGGCGATCACCAGCATCGCCGCCGTCCCGTATGCGAAGTATCCCCGGATGCCTCTTTTCGCATCCACGCCGATCCCTGTATCGCCCGTGTCTTTCGGCCGCGTCAGCATCACCTCTCGGATCACCTCCCAGGGAAGAAGGATCAGACGAGTCACCAGTATCGCAACCGCATAGACGCCCACCGATGAGGCCGACATGAAGTAGCCGATGATAAGCACATCGATACGGACGTTCACCTCACCGGCGCTTCCGGAAAAGCTTCTTCGTACCGAAGAGAGAAGAAGTCCCGGCGCCGTTTCCGAAAATCCGCTGAAATCCAGCGGAAAGAACCAAGCCCGCTCGCGGCGTATGAGGGTGATGGTCAGAATCAGATCCGATATGAAAAACGCGGTGAGCACCAGGTAGATGTTTTTGGTCACACTCATGACGACGGCGACACACAGGAAGATGATACGCTTTTTCATCCGGTATCGATTCGCCGTCTTGTGCCCGTCCAGAACCGCAAGGAAGTTGCATATCGTCTCGTTGAACACACCGGGAACAAACGCAAGGGATACCAGACACACCACCCGCCACAGATCGTAGATATCAAACGCCTGGGAGATCCGCCTCGATATCATGAAACCGAAGACGGTCGCCGCTAGGCCGAATACCACGACAAACAGGAGCGCTGTCGTGACGAGCCGCCTTTGCTCATTCTTCGGGATGCCGGTGAGTTTCGGGACAAACACATGCGTCACGCCGGAGGAGCATGCCAACACCCCCAGGACGTACATGGTCAGGGCCATGGAGAAGAAACCAAGCCCCCCGGGACCGAATCGGTTGCCGATGAAGACGGTGAGGAAGAATCCGAGCACGAATAAAATCAGGTCGGTCCTTATTCCGGCATACGTATCGGACATGATACCCGTGCGGGGACGATCGATCATAAATTGTCTGCTCCGGGTGATGCGGTGTCTTCAATGTCGGTCACCCGCCCCATACAGGAGAGAGAAAAATCGAGGTGAGCGGGAGGGCGAATGTCTCTTTTCGTCTACTTGCTGTAGGTGCCCATCAGTGTATATTCGGCCAGAGTGATGTCCTTGATCGCTCGTTTCAGCTTGCTCTTGGACGCTCCGGGATCAACGTCGGGATAGTCGGACAGGGCGTATATCTTGAAGTTGTATCGATGAACGCCGCTGGGCGGACATGGGCCTCCGTATGCGGCCTTACCCCAGGAGTTTTTCCCCAGCACGGCGCCGATCGCCTCCGTATCCAGTGCCTCGTCCAGGCCCCCCAGGGCCGGATCGATGTTCCAGATGACCCAGTGCACCCAGACGCCGCCGGGTGCGTCCAGATCGTCCATGATAATGGCAAGGGTTACACACCCCTCCGGCACCCCAGACCACTCAAGGGGCGGTGTCACGTCCATACCGCTGCAAGTGTATTTGCTCGGTATTCTCTGGCCGTCATCGAATGCTGAGCTTATGAGTGAAAAAGACATGTCCCCCATCTCCTGGGCGACGGCGGTCCCCAGCATCAGGAAAAAGACACACGACACCAGTATGCCGAATCTCAATGCTTTGCACATGGCGAACCTCCCAGTAGGAATGAGATAATATTTTTATACTATAGCATAATACTGTACAAATACAATACGTTACATTCGGGCGGATATGTCATCTTCCTTTTCACGTGAAGGGCTGTCGTCTGTGGATATCGCGAAAGCATCACGGGCCTGAAATGGTATCAACGGTCGGGACGGCGACAAGCAAAAAAATTCTCGTCCCCTTACCCGGAGACATCAATATGATGAGAAACCCGATTATCGTCGGCGGCGGTGTTGTCTGTAAATGCGTCCTCTCGGATGATGTGGAGGCCTGGAATCATATCGTGTCCGCATCAGAGAAAGTCGCCGCACACACACCATTGTGAACAACCTCCAACCATCTCTCATTGGCACGGCACACGAACCCCATCGGCCTCGACAATGAGGAAAACAGAATTTTTTTCTTGAAGTCACGCGGCACATCCGGGTATCGGGCCGCATGCAAACTATGAGGTCAGGTCATATATGGTATGGATATCGTTCCCTCTTCTCATAAGCTGCCCCGCTTCAATCCCAGTCCGTCCGCATCAATACCGTATCACGGTGAAATCGTTTGTCGTCCCGTTTCGGGTAATCGATGGTGCTGTGAAGCCCCCTGCTTTCCTTTCGCCACCGGGCGCTCCTGACAATCAGGTTAGCCACCAGTGCCAGGTTCCTGAGTTCAATCAGGTCGGATGTTATGGTGAAGTTCCAGTAGTATTCCTGAATTTCTTCGAACAGGGCCGTGGACCTGCGCATGGCCCGTTCTAGTCTCTTGTCGGACCTCACGATCCCGACATAATTCCACATGAATCTCCGGATTTCTTCCCAGTTCTGGGTAATAACCACCTGCTCGTCACTGTCCACCGCCCCCTTGGGATCCCAGGGCGGTGCATCCGGCGGATCCGATGTGTCCAGCATCTCTTCCTTCGCCGACCGTGACGCCCGGTCGGCATAGACCACCGCCTCTAAAAGCGAGTTTGAGGCCAGCCGATTTGCGCCGTGCAGACCCGTGCATGTCACCTCCCCCGCGGCGTATAATCCCCGAATACTGGTCCTTCCATCCATGTCCACAACAACCCCGCCGCAGATATAATGGGCCGCCGGTACCACCGGTATGGGCTGCGCGGTGATATCGATGCCGAATTGCAGACAGGATTGGTAAATATTCGGGAATCGATCCCTGATGAATGTCTCACTCCGATGGGATATATCAAGAAACACACAGTCATCACCGCTCTTCTTCAATTCCATGTCTATGGAGCGCGCCACGATATCCCGGGGCGCAAGCTCTCCCCTTTGATCGTACTCCTTCATGAATTCCCGGCCGTTTTTCAGGCGGAGGATACCGCCCTCACCCCGGACCGCCTCGGAGATCAAGAATGATTTCGCATCAGGGTGAAAAAGACAGGTGGGATGAAACTGGACGAATTCGAGATTCGCCACAGTCGCGCCCGATCGATACGCCATCGCCACTCCATCCCCGCTGGCGATATCAGGGTTCGACGTATAGAGATAGACCTTTCCCGACCCGCCGGTGGCGAGAAATGTGATCTTGGCGAGATATGTCTCGATCCTGTTTTCCTCCTTGGACAAGACATACGCCCCCCACACCCTCTCGGGAGCGATCGGCTTTCCGGACACCGTGCGATCGGTGATGAGATTCACCGCCAGGTGATCTTCAAAGACATCGATGTTTTGGTGCTCGCGCACCTGATTCACCAGGGCCTGTTCGATTTCCGCCCCGGTCAGATCCTTTGCATGGAGGATGCGTCGATGGGAATGACCGCCCTCCATCCCCAGGTCATATGACTCATCACTCTTTTTCGATTTCGAGAAATGAACACCCAGATCAATCAGCCGCCGGATCATATCCGGCCCGCTGGTCACGACCATCTCCACCACATCTTCATGGCACAGCCCCGCCCCGCATTCGAGGGTGTCTATCACATGATTCTGAAATGAATCATCCGGAGACATGACCGAGGCGATCCCCCCCTGGGCGTAATTTGTGTTCGATTCCTTTTCTTCCTTCTTGGTAATCACGGCAACCCGCCCGCTCCTCGCCGCCTCAAGGGCGAACGAGAGCCCCGCAATACCGCTGCCTATAACGAGGTAATCATACCGATACGATTGTGTGCTCACAACTCTTCCATACCAATAGAAACAGAATGCTCATGTGCATTCATGTTATATCAGTCAGGCGAGACACCGTCAAGTCGGCTGATACGGAAAATGCGTTTTTCTTTCTAGATGACCGTCATATTTGTCCTTTTGTGGTTCTTTCCATATAAAATGTACTGTGTCCATTCAAGTTATGTTTTCATTTTACTCGGTTTTGTGTATAATAAATTTCTCGAAACTTCTTATTATTTTGCTTTTTTCATGCGTTTTCCGCATATGGTTATAAAAAACTTGTAATCTTGTTTTATTTATACTAAACTGTTTATAATTTTGAGGTAATTAGAGATATTTATACCTAACTTTTACACAGTAGTATCATGAAACATCTGTATCTGGTCCTTCTGTCTCTGGTTGTTTTATGCCTGTTCACTCCAATGACGGCACCTGCCGATTTCTACATGAAGGTGGATCCCGACGGCTGTATCGTCTTTACCAATGTTCCAAATACCGGCGGCTTCGTCATGATCTACGACGAGCTGGAGGATGAATATGTCACCTATGATTATTACTACTATTCCGTAAGCGATTATGACACAATCATAAACACCGCCGCCATGCTCTATGCGGTCGATCCATCATTAATAAAGGCGGTCATTAAAACCGAATCAAATTTCGATCCCAATGCGATGTCGAATAAGGGCGCATGCGGCCTGATGCAGCTGATACCTGAAACCGCCGAGAGATTCTCCGTAACCGACATCTTCGATCCCCGTCAGAATATATACGGCGGAACCGAATATCTCAGCTATTTGTTGAATCTGTTCAAAGGAGATACAGAACTCGCCCTGGCCGGATATAATGCGGGAGAAAATGCGGTTATCAAGTACGATAATCAAATTCCCCCCTACAAAGAAACGCAAAATTATGTTAAAAAGGTACTGAAGTTCTGGGAATACTATCGATAGTTCCCGTTCTTTCGTTCCAAAAGAAGGAGGAATTCACGCTTCGTGTCCACCGTTGAGGAAAAATTTGTGAAGGATGAAGAATTCCTCAGGCTGTTCAAGCAGGGTCGCACTGATCTTGACCAGGGTAACTACGATTCGGCTCTGCAAAACCTCGAAGAGGCCAATAAGCTCTCTCCGGGCAACGAAGCGGTTCAAAATCTACTGGGATTGATATACTTCCGCCTTGAGATATACAACAAGTGTGAATCCGTCTATCGTGAACTCGTCAAGAAAAATCCGGACATGTTCACCCTCCGGGCCAATCTGGGCCTCGTCTATTTCAAGGAAGAGAAATACTTTGACGCGGTTCGGGAACTCAACGAGGCGGTCAATCTCAAACAGGACTACGCCCGGGCACACAACTACTTGGGCCTCGTGTATACCGAACTGGGAAAATACAAGAGCGCACGGGAGGAGTTTCTCCGGGCCGGATCACGAACAATGGCGAAGAAGGTTGACGAGGTAATCGCGGGAAACCGTGATCCGTCAACCATCATGATCGACCAGCGGGATGAAGGAGATACGCCCCAGGGCGCCGTACCCGTGGGTGATTTGAGTCTCGATCCGGAACTCAAGCAGATGCTCGATGATTTCAGACAAGGCAAATCATTGGATGTCTACGAGAATTCCACCCAGGTAGAACATATCGGATTGAAACGGGGCACCGACGGCCTCCTCGAGGCCGAAACCCACTCGACCAATGACACCTCAACCACGACGGACACATCACCATCGGTAACATCCACATTCAGCGTCGATACGGATCAATCAAAACAGCCGGACCTGCAACCGAATATACTGAACATCGATTCCACCGGGATATCCTACGGGAGGGTGGGCGGTTTGATAGCCGTTGAAGGTGATGTCTCCTTCAACGCCGCGAAAAGAATCTTCAAGGGAAAGACAGCCGCTGAAGATCTGGGGGGGGATGATGACCCGCTTGTGGAGATAAACGGCGTTGGCAGAATCATGCTCTCCACAGGAAACAGAATGGTGAAGATCATTACACTGAGCGCCGACACGGTGTTTTATATCAAGGAATCTGCGATCATGGCGTTCCAATCCGGAATTTCGTGGGAAAACGGGGCTATCCGGATAGACGATTCCACGGCACTGGAAATCGTGCACCTGAAGGGGGCGGGAGACGTTGCGATTCAGTCCGAAAAAACACCGGTTATAAAAGAAATCACGAAAAAAACACCCTTAAAAGTAAACGCATCCTCGATTATCGGGTGGGAGGGGAAAATCATTCCCAAGGTGACGGAGATTTCACAGAAAAAGGGTAAAGACGGGCATATAACCGTCCCATTTATTGAATTGAACGGAGAAGGAAAAGTAATCATTGAATAGTCAGAAAGAACCGAAGAATTTTAACGTCCCGAATGTTTTGACCATGTTTCGGATATTCATCATTCCGGTCATCATGGTTATGCTTATACACACCGGATTCTGGATAAACCTGTTCACCGGCATACTGTTTTTACTCGCCTCTCTCACCGATATCGTCGATGGATACATCGCAAGAAAATACAACCTGATTACCAATCTGGGTAAGATTCTCGATCCCCTTGCGGATAAGCTCCTGGTATTGACGGCGCTCATTATGTTAATCCCCTTAGATCGTGTCCCGGCATGGATGGTCGCCGTCATCGTCCTCAGGGAAACCGGCGTGACGAGCCTGCGCGCCGTCGCCGCCGCCGACGGCACCGTCATAGCCGCCAGTTTCCTGGGAAAATACAAGAACATGTTCCAGGTCATCGCCACCTTGTTTCTCATAGTTCATCACAACTATCAGGTCATCACTATTAACAATTTTCCTATATCATTTAATTTTCACGCGGCGGGAATCCTGGTGATGTGGGTCGCCCTGGTCTTCACCGTCTGGTCGGGAATCGATTACTTTTTCAAGCTCTATCGTCTCAGTGACGACGAGTCTTCGCATTAAAAGATCGAAACGACCGGACGCCGAAATCTCCGGAGCCTGTATCTGTCTGAGCCCTCAGCACATGCGTTTTTCCGACAGACACCCCACCGATCGGTGTCGATACCTATGAGGCGGTAGCGTGCACATACAAAGAAACGACTTCGCACCACCTCCTCATCTTCCTTGACTAAACGGCACGGTTTCGTTATCCCCATCATTACCGTGCGTCATACGGCACCTTGGGCGATACGGCCTTACACCAAATCGACGTCACGACGTAATTGCGTATAGATCTCCACAAAGGATCCCTCTTCATGGACGATACTACTGAAGCAAACCGCCACTACGAGGCGGGGAACATACATTATCGCACCGCACAGGAAATGATCTCCAAAAAGCGGTATAAAGAGGCGGTGGATCATTTCATACAGGCCGCGGATCTGTATGAATCCGCCGTGCAGAAGAGGAATATATTTCCCGAGGCGTATCACAACTGGGCGAACGTCATGGCACGCCTCATGCCGCTGACCGATACCTCCGAACTCGCCCAACAAGCCCTGGAAAAATACCTAACGTCCGGACTCCAGTTCATCGTTAACGGCACCCCCCAGGAACGCCCTTTCGAAGAGGCTCTGAAAATCATCTCCGAAGCCGACCAGTACGGTATGGTCTTTCAACTGTACCTGATCGCGGTAAAATCGGTGACGGGCGGAGCGCCCGAGGGTGAGATTGGGCCCTTTCTAATGGAGGTGCGAGAGATCGTTGAATCCCCCAAGATCCTGACCGACCTAATCGACACGCTCGAGGGAGTGAGAACAGAGAAGCTCACAATCACCGACGGGGATGACCTCATATCAACCGCCACGAAAATCCTTATCAATAGACTGATCGATACCGATCATTGACGATGATCTTGCCGTGGGCGAAAATTCCTGATTTTTTGATCAGTCAGACGGGGAAAAATCCCCACGGCGACATTCCGATGAAAAAGGGACGTTTTTATGATCCTGTACCGCTGAGGGGAACGACCCGTTTTTTTTAACGCCCGCTCCGTTGTCTGCGAAATGCGCCCATCTCCCTTCCCGTGCGATACGATCCCGTCACAAACTGGACCCTTCGGTGTCCGCCCTGTCATCCGTATGTGAGCCGTTCTTTCCCTCCCTCCATTCGGTGATCTTGATTTCGGTAAGAATGATGCCCGCAAGGATCAATGCCGCACCCAGGTATCCCCGGGAACCCAGCACCTCGGAACCCCACCAATATGCGAATATCGCCGCAAATACCGGCTCCATGGTGAATATCACCGCCGCACGGGTGGGCGTGGTGTATTGCTGTGCCCAGGTTTGCACGGTAAAATTGAAGGCGGTGGCGAATATCCCCATGACCACCACAACCAGGATGACGAAGGGTGAGAGGGCGAATGGAGAGACCGGTCCCTCCCCCAGAATGAACGACGACGCCAGGGAAAGAACCATGACGGTCACCAGTTGTGTCAGGGCCAAGAGGTAGACATCGTGGCGAACGGCGAACCACCCGGTAAAAATCACATGCAGTCCGACGAACACGGCGCACAGCACCACCCAGACATCACCCCGGTTGATCGTGAACGTGTCTCCAACGGTGAGGAAAAAAAGACCGATTGCACACACCACGGCGCCCATCGTGGCGTTCAGGGCCGGCTTTCTTTTGAATATCAGTGCCAGCATCAGGGGCACCAGCACAACATGCAGCCCGGTAATGAAGCCGGCATTTGAGGCGCTGGTATACTTCAAGCCGATGGTCTGAAGGGCAAACGCCCCGAACAGGGCCGCGCCCATGATGACGCCGTCCCTCAGTATTTTGAGATTGTAGTGCGGAAGCCGCCGATAAAACAGCCCCCCGACGATAAACACCGCCAGGATAAACCTGAGAAAGACGAAATAGTAGAGGTCCACCTCCATGATTGCCATTTTTACCAGGATAAATGAGGTGCCCCAGAAAAGACAAATCAGCACCAGAGACAGGTCTGCGATATATCCCTTTTTCGGAGTCATTTTTTTCTCTCATAAAAAACGGGGACATCAGTATCGATGCCCCCGCATGATCGTATCTTTCGATACATGAACGCCGCGATTACGTTCCGATATGCCAGGAGCTGAGATATTCCTGCTGCTCGCGAGTCAGCGTGTCGATTCTCACCCCCATCGACGCAAGCTTCAATCGAGCAATCTCTCTGTCGATGTCAATGGGTACCGGGTAGACCTTGTTTTCCAGCTTCTTGTAGTTATTGAAGATGTACTCGGAGCAGAGGGCCTGATTTGCGAAACTCATGTCCATAACCGCCGCCGGGTGTCCCTCGGCGGCCGCCAGGTTGATGAGCCTTCCCTCACCCAGCACATAGACCCTTTTTCCGTTCTTGAGGGTATGTTCGACGGTAAAATCCCGTATTTCCCTCTTCTTTTCGGTTATCTTTTCAAGGCCCCCGAGGTCGAGCTCGACATTGAAGTGTCCCGAGTTGGCCACCACCGCGCCGTCCTTCATACGCTCGAAAGACTCCACGGAGATGACGTTGATGTCACCCGTGACGGTCACGAAAAAGTCGCCGATTTCCGCGGCCTCGGCAATCGGCATGACCCGAAAACCGTCCATCACCGCCTCCAGGGCCATAAGCGGGTCCACCTCTGTCACGACGACGTTCGCGCCCATGCCCGAGGCCCGCATTGCCAGTCCCTTGCCGCACCATCCGTATCCGCACACGACGAACACCGATCCCGCGATCAGGCGATTGGTGGCCCTCACAACGCCGTCCAGGGTCGATTGTCCCGTGCCGTAGCGGTTGTCGAAGAAGTGCTTTGTGCTGGCATCGTTTACCGCGACGATCGGGTAATTGAGCACGCCGTTTTCGGCCATGCTGGTGAGGCGGATGACGCCGGTGGTGGTCTCCTCCGTGCCCCCCATGACGTTCTTCAGGTCATCGGTCCTCTTGCTGTGGAGTACCGATACCAGGTCCGCGCCGTCGTCCATGGTGACATTCGGCTTTTCGTCTATGACGGCGTTGATATGCTCGTAATATGTCTTGTCGTTTTCGCCCTTGATGGCGAAAACAGGTATCTCGAATTCCGTTACCAGCGCCGCCGCGACATCGTCCTGGGTCGAGAGCGGATTGGACGCACAGAGGAATACTCGGGCGCCGCCTGCATTGAGGGTGATGGCGAGATTCGCGGTCTCCGTCGTGACGTGAAGGCACGCTCCCAGTGTCAGTCCTTCAAGGGGCCGCTCCTTTTCAAATCTCTTCCTGATGGACTCGAGCACGGGCATGGCCATGTGCGCCCATTCAATGCGCTTGACGCCGATATCCTTAAGTCCCTTGTTCTTGATATCACATTTCACCGTGTATTGCCTCCACGACCGGATTCACACCCGGCCCGATACTGTTTTCGACGTATCTCATCGAATAGTGGATCCGATAAGACGAGAACTCTGGGATATCCTACACCCCAGCCGTTTTTTTCAACTTGTCCACCATGTCGGTCTCTTCCCAGCGAAATCCCTCGTCTTCCCTGCCGAAGTGACCGTATGCGGCGGTTTTTCGGAAAATGGGATTGAGAAGTTCCAGGTTCTGTATCATCATCGCCGGACGGAAATCGAACATTTCCCGAATGATTCGTGCAATTTCATCTGGAGGAATGACGCTGGTGCCCCCCGTGTCGACCATCAGCGATACCGGCTCGGCCACGCCGATTGCGTATGCAACCTGGACCTCGCACTTCCTGGCAAGTCCCGCTGCGACGATATTTTTAGCAACATATCGAGCCATATAGGAACCGGATCGGTCCACCTTTGAGGGGTCTTTTCCCGAAAAGGCCCCACCGCCGTGACTGCCCTGACCGCCGTAGGTGTCGACGATGATCTTCCTTCCCGTCAGACCACAGTCGGCGTGAGGTCCTCCCAAAACAAACCGGCCGGTGGCGTTTACATGATACTTCGTGTCTTTATCGATCAGCTCCCGTGGAATAATTTTCTTGATAACCTCCTCGATGATCCCCTCCTCCAGCTTTTTGTAGGGAACATCCGGCGAATGCTGGGCGGCGATAACCACCGCATCCACCCGCACGGGTTTGTCATCCACGTACTGAACGGTAACCTGGGATTTCCCATCCGGTCTGAGGAAATCCAGGATATTCTGCTTTCTCACATCCGCCAGCCGACGGCAGAGTTTGTGGGCGAAACTGATGGACATCGGCATCAACTCGGGCGTATCGTCGCAGGCGTATCCGAACATCAGCCCCTGGTCGCCGGCGCCCTGTTCTTCGTGCAGTCCTCTCCCGGTATCCACACCCTGCGCGATATCGGGAGACTGCTTGTCGATAGAGGTCAGAACGGCGCAGGTCTCCCAATCAAATCCCATTGCGGCATCATTGTACCCAATTTCCTTTATCGTCTGCCTGATAATTTCAGGCATATCCACCCATGTCTGTGTGGTGATTTCACCGGCGATAATGGCCATGCCGGTGGTTACCAGCGTCTCACATGCAACCCTGGAGGCAGGATCGTTTTCCAACATCGCGTCTAGGATGGCGTCGGAAATCTGGTCCGCAACTTTATCCGGATGACCTTCAGTAACTGATTCTGAAGTGAAAAGAAAGTCGGTCATTGACATGATTTGTTTTCCCTCCTATTCTCTGTATACGAAATGACGCCAAAACAAAATACCCCGACGCCACATTTATTACTCGTACTTTTTTTCAAACTATAAAGTATATCCCTATTCACACCATTCCGTCAAGGGCTATTATCCATTCTGATCCGGTGGTCCAAAAATGTGAGGAAACCGTTCGCTCATTTTCGTGAAGACGAAATTATGTATTTCCGTCGCCGTTGAAAAGCCGAGTGCCTTCTCGGTTATCTCCTTACATTCCTGATAGGACATCTCTCTGAGAATATTTTTCACCCTCAGGATGGAGAGTGCGTTCATGGAGAGTTCTTTGAGTCCCAGGCCGAGCAGTATCGGCAGATATATCGATTCGCCCGCCATCTCTCCACAGATGGCGATGTTGACGCCCGATACCTTGGCGGAGGTGACGACGCCCTTTATCATCCTGAGGACCGCAGGGTGCAACGGCTCATACAGATAATTGACGTGCTCGTTCACCCTGTCGATCGCCAGAGAATACTGGATAAGGTCGTTTGTACCGATGCTGAAGAAATCCACCTCCTTGGCCAGAAGGTCCGCAATGGCCATCGCCGATGGAATCTCCATCATCGAACCGATCTGGATGTTTTCATCGAACGGCGTGCCCCGTTTTTTCAACTCCTCCTTAACCTGATCCAGAATTACTTTCGTCTCCCTGATCTCTCCCACACCGCTGATCATGGGAAACAGCACTCGAACCGGCCCATACGCGCTGACCCGCAAAATGGCTCGCAATTGATCCTTGAATATTTCCAGCTCTCGAAGACAGAATCGGATGGCGCGAAGCCCCATCGCCGGATTCATCTCCTTGGCCAGGTGAACCGGAGAGAGGAACCGGTCTCCGCCGAGGTCGAAAGTCCGAATGGTGGTGACCATCGGCTGAATTTTTTCCACAACGTACTTGTAAACCTCGAAGTGATCTTCTTCACTGGGAAGCTCCAGGCGGTTCAGATAGAGAAACTCGGTTCGATACAGGCCGATGCCCTCGGCGCCGTGTTCAATGACCGATTCCAGCTCCTGGGGCATCTCGATATTCGCCATGAGCGTAACGGCGTGGCTGTCCGTGGTAATGCTGGGAAGCTCCCTGAGCAGCAGAAGCTCCCGCTCTTCCTCCTCAAATCGCTTCAGGCATTCGTTGTATATGTCCTTGACTTCCTCTGTGGGATTGATAACGACAACCCCCTTCTTGCCGTCGAGGATGATGTAATCTCCACTCTTGGTCTCCTCGCTGACATACTCAAGACCCACGACCGCCGGTATCTCGAGAGACCTGGCCATAATAGCGGTGTGAGACGTTCTTCCGCCGATGTCGGTGATGAATCCCTTGATGACGCTCCTGTCAATCTGGGCGGTATCCGCCGGAGAAAGATCATGAGAGACGATGATGACGTTTTCCTTGATCCC
Source organism: Candidatus Zymogenaceae bacterium (assembly GCA_016931225.1). NCBI lineage: Bacteria > Deltaproteobacteria > Candidatus Zymogeniales > Candidatus Zymogenaceae > Candidatus Zymogenaceae bacterium. The sequence goes on along the minus strand of JAFGFE010000015.1, from coordinate 13,364 downwards.
GGTTATGCTCTCCTGCTCTTTGCCCACGAGATTTCTCATGACCCGTTCGACGACGTAATCCACATCGCTCACGCGTTCCGATATGTAATCGTCATCGAGCTTTTTGAAAAAGCTGACGATATTTTCGTGAACCATTCTCAACGCCCACTCGGCGTTCACGCGTTCTTCAGCGATGGTCTTGATGGTCTCACTGTTGAGCATTCGATCCTTCAAAATGAACATATGCGCTTCAATAATGTGCTTGAAGTCCTGAAAATGCTCTTCGGATATTTTTTCCTGTGCTTCCTGAAGCTGGTTGTACGAATCCTCAATGGCCAGACTGAAACGTCTGATTTCCGAATCAATGTTTTCATCTCGTATAAAACGGGGGGTATATTTGACCTTACTGCGATCTATCAGATGTACCTTCCCCATGGCGATACCGGAAGAAACACCGATTCCATGTAGTTCCTTCATGGCAGTCACGTTACTCTTCTCCAAACTTGTTCTCAATCAATTTCCCCAGCTCACGTATGGCATCCTCGGCGTCCGTGCCCTGGGCATTGATTGTGATTATGCTGCCTTTAGTCGCCGCCAGCATAAGAATACCCATAATACTCTTTCCGTTAACCTCCAGCCCGTCTTTGACGACCTGAATATCGGATTGATATTCCTTTGCAACCTTGATGAACAGCACTGCCGCCCGGGCATGGAGGCCCAGCGTGTTGACGATTTCGAATTGTTCCGAAACAGTACTCTGATCTTCGTTTTGATTTTTCTTTGTCATGTCACTTATTTCACACATTTCAGAATACTCATCCCCACAAGAGAAAGAATGCAAGAACCGCTACAGAGTAAACATAAATCTGGACAAGCACCGGCACCCGCCTTTTTATCAACAGATAGACACAGAAAAAAGGACAGACAGCCAGCATTCGAAACAACGGTGGTATTGAAAGTGTAGAAATATTCGGCAAAAAAAACAAAAAACACGCACTGAATACACCCAAGAGAATCGTCGTCACCTGCTTGATAAATCGAGTCAGCTCCGGCAGCTTCAGGGCATCCACGAAACGCACCAGGCCGAAACCGTGGTGCAATCCCTGGATGAATCCAACGATCCGCATCCAGATGTGAAAGGCGTTAAACAACACCAGAAATATAAGCGGGCCCGCCATGTATCCAAGGAACGAGGCAATAACCGCGATGATGGAAAAAAGTGGTTTCAATCCCGTCCAGAACAGCGCATCACCAATCGCCGCCAGCGGGCCGGAGACGGTATTCTTGAGCTGTTCCGGTGTCCCCCTATTCTCCCGCTTCTCCGCAAGCTCCAGCGATGCCGTGGCTCCGAGGATCGCTGTAGACATATATGGATGTGAATTAAAAAAGTCCAAATATTTTCCAACCACCTTTGCCCGCTCCCGGGGATCGGGATATACCTGCTTGAGAAGCGGCGCGATGCCGTAGGTAAAACCGATACTCTGCAATCCTTCAAACGTCCATGCCGCCTGAATCAAGAAGCTCCGGAAAAATATTCGTCCCAGCGTTCCCCTCACGTTATACTACCCCCACAATCAGAAAGAGCGCGGCACACGCCGCCAGGAATGAAACACCGAACCTGACCGGAGACATGCCGGCGGCGATCATTGAAACAACGCCGAAAATCGGTATGGAAAGGCAAATGATCTCCAGCCCGGTCCACAATCTTTCGGGAAGCAGTGGGACAACAAGCGCCAGAATCATCGTTATCAGCGCCACGGAAATAAGGGACAACACAAAAAAACATATCCCCGCCATGCCGATGCTTTTGAACACCTTTCTCGCAACGGGGGCGACGTCTCCGGAGCCGATTTCCTCTTTCACCTCGGCCAGCATGGTGCCGTTCTTTTTGCGCAATTGTATGTCGGCGATTCGTCCGATCTCTCCCAGGGGAAGCGACAGGAGTATGGAGAGCGCGATCATGCCCGCCAGGGTGCTCTCCTGTGGAGTATCGACGATCCTCAGTGAAAGTATCACGGCGGACGGAGCGACCAGAGATACGAGCGTATCATGAGGGGGGATTGATGTACCCAGGGGCTGTATCCCCAGCCAGAGCAACTCAAGGGTCATTCCCGCGGTCAGCCCGATGAGAACATCGCCCAGAATCGCACCGGCGATCGAGGAGGCGATCAACGGACGGGATATCATGACCTGCAAAACGTACGTCCGATCAAGATGCAGGACGGCACCGACGATTCCAAGAAGCACATATGGTATGGTAAATGAATAAATACTCATCTTCGTTAAAAAAGCTGTTTCTTCAGAAACGCGGTCTTCGAAAGATCGAGCTTCTTCTCCCCCGGAACCGAGCGGGAATCGATGTATACGCCCATTTTTTCCAGGTACATGATGCGGGTCAGGTCATCCGAATCCAGGCAGATATTCGCACACACCTGGACCTTTCCTTCGCAGTAATGCATGTTGCCCAGGTTCAATGCGTTGAAATTGAGGCCGTTCCTGAATGCATTGACGGCGTCATCGAGTTTCGAAAACAGCAGCATCATTTTCCTGCCTTGAAACCCGTTTTGTTTATATTGACTTACGGCGTCCTGGACGGTTTCGAATGACACGCTGATACTGCTTGGCACCGCCATCTGCATGACGGTACGGCGGAGCAGGTCTCCCGCCACCTCGTCGTCCACCACCATCAAAGCGTCCGATCCGGTATGCGGAATCCATGCCTCAAGGATTTGTCCATGGATTAGACGACTGTCCACTCGTACCAGGATAATGCCCATACTATTTCTTCGTGCTCAAAAATTCAGTGGCCACGTTGATATTACTGATGCCGTATGTTTTGGCGATGCGCGCGACCTCCTTTACTTCCAACCCTTCCCGGTGTGTCGCGATCTTTATCAGCATCGGAAGATTGAAACCCGAGATTACTTCAATACCCGCATCAAGAAATGTCAGGGCAAGATTGGATGGTGTTCCGCCGAACATGTCCGTCAGCACGATGACTCCCTCACCCGTCTGGACTTCCTTTATGGCCTTTTTTATTTCATTTCGCATCACGTCGACGTCCTTCTTCGGATCAAGGGAAAGCGCTTTCGCCTTCTCTATGGGACCGACGATCAGCTCCGCCGTTTTCAACATTTCTTCTGCAAGCTTTAAATGGGAAACGATCACTATACCCACCATACAGTCACTCATTTTTTTATTTTTTGTTAATATCCCTGTGTACCACGTTTATGATACAGTCTTCCGAATCTCCGAGCCACCGAGCCACCTCACCCGCCAGAACCACCGACCTGTGTATGCCTCCGGTACATCCCAACGCCACGGTCAGATAGGACCTCCCCTCCTCGACGTACCGGGGGATCAGGTACGAAAGAAGGTTCTTGAACAACTGAAGAAATTCGCTCGTCTCCTGTTTTCCCAGGACGAATTTCTTTACCTGCCCGTCCATTCCCGTCTTCTTTTTCAGCGTCTCCACGAAGAACGGATTCGGTAAAAACCGAACGTCCATCATCACGTCCGCTTCCGACGGGGTCCCATGGCGATACCCGAACGACATGACCGTCACCCTCAGCTTACGCTTCGGGACGAGCTCCTTGAAATAATCGAAGATGCGGTCCCTGAGCTGGTGCGGTGTGAAATCAGACGTATCGATGATCAGATGCGCCTGGCCTTTCAGCTCGCCCAGGGCTTTTCGCTCCCGGGCGATGCCCTCCCGGGGATTTTCCGCCATGGGATGGGAGCGTCTTGTTTCCTTGTACCGGCGAATCAGGATATCATCTGTGGCTTCGAGAAAGATGATATGGTATGGCTGTCCCTTTTCCGTAAGTTCTTCAAAAACGTCCGGGAACTCAGACAAAAACCTCCGCTCCCTCACGTCCATCACAATGGCGACTTTGTTGATATCCCAGCTTGATTGATGGAGCAGATCCACAAACGTCGGCAGGAGTACGACCGGCATATTATCGATGCAGAAAAAACCGATATCCTCCAGGGCGTTGATAACGGTGCTTTTTCCCGATCCCGAAAGCCCGGTCACAATAAAGAGATGTATACTTGGTGCACTGAATGTCATCTCTGCTTTACAAGTTCATCGAGGACCGGCGCCTCGACGCCCGCCTCGATCATGATATGTTCGATAACCGCCGCCGCGACCGCATCACCGGACACCCCTGCAGCGATATAAATGACCGGGATATCTTCCTCTCCGTGAGAGTTGATTGATACCGTCATTTTTGGAGCGGCCGTCAATACATCCGGCGATTCCTCCAGACGTACAATGATGTCGATGGAAGATGATCGCCGAACCAGAGAGGGGCCGAACACCCGTCGTACGTCGATGATCCCCACACCCGAGATTTCCAAAAGCCCGAAGAGGGTGTGTGGCGCCGCACCAACGAGGCCCTCCGATGTCATCTCCAGTTCTATAATATCGTCCGCGACAAGCCTCCCGGAACGAACCAAGCCGCATTGCCCGAAAAAGTCCATATGTCCGAGAATATCCCTGGCAATGCGGCTTTTACCGGTACCGCTCTCCCCGATAATCAGAACGCCTCGATTGAATATATACAGGAGAGTGCCGTGAATTGTTCTGCGCGTGATTTTCACGGGCCGGTCTGTATTACTGCTTTATTATAATTTTTCATCCTGGTCTTGCAACGCCTGAAATATCTCCTCGGTGGTGCCGGCAACCAGGAGTGATTCCCGAAATTTTTTATCCTTGAGCAGCCTGGAAATGCGGGCAAGCGCCTTCAAATGCACACCGGCGGTGTTTTCGGGAGCCATCAACAGGAAAAATAAATGCGTGGGCCTTCCGTCAATGGATTGAAAGTCAATGCCCTTTGTTGATCTTCCAAATGATGCGACAAGCTTCTTGAGTCCCTTGAGCTTCCCGTGAGGAATGGCGATACCGTCTCCGATACCCGTGCTTCCCAGCTTTTCCCGTTCTCTGAGCACCCCCACGATTCTATTCTCGTCAAGGCCCTCCTTCGTGGCGATCAGACTCGCCAATTCCGCCAGAGCCTCTTCCTTGTTCGTCGCCGAAAGATCCGGTTTGATGAGATCTTCGTTGATAATGTCCAGAATCTTCATCCATCACCTTTTTCGTATGATCAGCTTCGCTCTTCAGAGGGAATAATAAGGCCGTAGTCTCCATCCCTGCGCTTATATACAACGTTGACATCTTTCGACTCGGCGTTGATAAAGACGAGAAACTCCCTTCCGGAATCATCCAACTGCATCGCCGCCTCTTCCGCCGTCATCGGTTTTCCGTCGATGGTCTGTGTAACGATATTAATTGTTGCATCGTTAGACACATCGCCGGAGAAATCGGATTCAGACGGATTCATCCCCAGCGGGCGATCTTTGACATTCGCCTTGTTATGGCCGACCATCTTGTCCTTATGTTTCTTCGCCTGTTTCTCGATTTTTTCAATAACAATATCGATGGCCGAATACATATCGTCTGTGGCTTCCTTGCCCTTAATGGTCATCTTTTCCGCGTTTATTATCACCTCTGCAATGTGCCGATGTTTTTCAACAGACAACACGACCGAAATATCGGCGGGGGTATAGAGATATTTCTTGATTCTTTGAAGCTTTTCCTCGGCATACTGCCGAAGCGCCTCGGTATTCTCCATATGTCTAAACGTAACATTGACCCGCATTAATTGGCCTCCTTGACTGTATATATTTTCCTTCGGGACGAGGAAAGAATTCCCAACTGCTCACGATATTTTGCAACCGTCCTTCGAGCGATGTTGATCCCTTCCTCTTTAAGCATCCTGGTTATCAGTTGATCGCTGATGGGCCGGGCGGAATTTTCTTCATTGATGATTTCCTTGATGCGATTCTTCACTGTCTCGACCGATTTGTCTTCACCAATATCAGAGCTGACCTTTCCCGTAAAAAAATACTTGAGTTCAAATACCCCCCGTGGCGTATACATATACTTCCCGTTCGTCACCCGGCTGACGGTGGATTCATGAACCCCCACGTCATCCGCGATGTCCCGAAGCACCATCGGTTTCAGATACTCGATACCCCGATCGAGAAAATCCTTCTGGTGCTCCACGATACTTTGCGATACCTTCTGTATTGTCCGCTGTCGCTGATGGATGCTTTTTATCAACCAGGTGGCGGAACGTATCCGCTCCATGATGAAATCTTTTGTGGCGTCCGGTAGCTCAGTGCCGCTGTTGAGCATATCTTTATACAATTTGCTGATTCTGAGCCGGGGCAAACCGTTATCGTTCAGATTGATAATGTATTCATTGTCTACCTTGTAGACAAACACGTCCGGAATAATGTATTGCGGCTCTTCGATGTTGAATGCTCTTCCCGGCTTCGGATCCAAACCGGTTATCACCTCAACCGCTTCAATAACCTCACCAATATCCACCCCCATCTTTTTTGCGATGAAGGAGTAGTTTCTGTTTTGCAGCTTCGGCAGATATTCATCGATAATTCCCTGCACCAGTGGCGTTGCCATGTTGAGATATTGTGCCTGCACCATGAGACATTCCTGCAACCCCCTGGCGGCCACCCCCACCGGATCCATGAGCTGAACCTTCTTCAATACCGATTCCACACCCGATATCGGCACATTGTTGTTTTCGGCAATTTCATCCAGCGTCGCCGAGAGATACCCGTCGTCATTGAGATTTCCAGCGATTTCCACAGCGATCTGGACTTTATATTTGTCAAGATCGCTCATGCTAATCTGCCATATGAGATGATCCATCAGCGATCCGCTTTTCCGTGCGGAGTTCTCTATAAAACTCTGTTTTTCATCCGAATCGGTAAAACCGTCACGATAGGAATACCCATCCGGGAAGCCGTATACTCCATCATCTTGTATCAACTTTTCAACAAGGGATTCTTCGGCGGAACCGCCGTCCGACGCTTCGAGAGTTTCTTCAAGAACCGGATTTTCCGTCAATTCCTGGCTAATGTGTTCTCTCAGCTCCAGTCTGGTCAATTGAAGAAGTTTTATGGCCTGCTGCAATTGGGGTGTCAGCACCAGTTTCTGGGCGAGTTTTAACTCTTGTCGTAATTCCTGAGCCATGGAACATCAGCCGTGTTCGGCTTATTCTTCTTATACTGTTTCTCTGTGTCATCTCATTACTCGATTTCATTAAACCACTTCACGACATGTCTGTCAATAACAATGTGTTGATAATTTAGCAAAAAGCTTGCCAACTTCTTTTGTATATTCACCGTTCTCGTTATATATGACGAGCGGGGTTGACATTTCAAGCTCGTGTTCCTTGCGGTATTCCGCTTCCACAAGAACAAGGTGTGCTGCGGCCTTCGGCCGTGGATAAACAAACCGAATCCGCTTCGGCCCGAAACCGGCATCCTCAAGCTGTGCGGAAAGTCGTGTCCACCGATGAGCCGGATACACGAGGAATATGCCTCCGCCCTTCCCCAACACCGCGGTCGCTGCCTCTATGAAATCCCCGACGCCTCCACACATCTCGTGCCGGGCGACGGCCGCCTCGCTGTTTTTGCTTATCCTTCCGGTGCCGATTGGTTGAAACGGTGGATTTGATACAATGGAGGTGATGGAGCCGGAGGAGATGAAACGTGAAATCTCACGGAAATCGCCGTGAAGCATCTCCACGCGATCACTCAAATCGTTTTTTTCCGTGTTGTCCCGTGCAAAATCGAACAGCCGCCGTTGAATCTCCACGCCGACGATCGAGACGTTCTTCCAGAGCCACGCGATGACCAGACCAATCACACCCACACCGCATCCCACATCCAGTATTCGCTCGGCATCTTTTGGGATGACGAAATCCGCCAGCAAAAACGGATCCAAACAATATCGATAGCCGTCAGACGGCTGTTCCAGGACGAGCCCCCCCATCGGCTTCGCCCTCCTTTCACACCCTTGGGCCGACCGACCACGTTACTCACGTATCAGGTTAAACAGCAGTCCGGAACATACCTTCGGGTAGAAAAACGTACTCTTTTGCGGCATGAGCTGCCCCTCCATGGATACGTCCCTGACTTCTTCGATCGTTGTCGGATTGATGAAAAAAACGACCCGGTTTCCTGAGCGCAGCATTCCAAGAGCCTCGTCCAGCTCCCGGGTATAGGATATCTCACCAAGCGACACGTTCATGATTTTTCCGATGATCGCCTCGCGGAGAACCGATACATCAAGGGACTTGACGACTTCATGCATATCATCGGGCATAAGCTTCATAATGGAATCGGTGTCCCTGATGGAAAGAAGATACGCGGTATCCCCTCCCGAATAATACCCGAAATGTCCCTTTCCTGACCGTTCCATCGATGTCATAAACTCATCGAGGTCGCTTCCTTGTATTGTGTATTCTTCTATTTTGAAATGTTCCCCCGCACGCCCAAGAAACGCCGATTCATCGAATCCGGCGGGAGTAGAAATCACCCGATGGGGCGCCAACACGTATACCCCGCTGTCTTCCATCGGCGTGAAGTTTATCATGATATACCTGTGGGCGTCCCCGGACGCGCCCTTTTCATCCATCTCATCCCGATACATGAGCGCCGTCTCGTAGCGATGATGTCCGTCGGCGATAAAGACGGGAAGATCGACAAGCAGATCGGTGAGCGAGGAGATCACTTCCGTATCATCACATCGTGTCAGGCGATGCTCCACCCCCTTCGCATCGGTAAATTTCGCCAGTTTCGTGCTCGAAACCACCGTATCCACCAGATCCACCGTCTTCCTCTCCGTATCTGCGTAGAGGGCGAAGACCGTGCTCAACTGGCCCCGCACCTCACGCATGAGGTTAAGCCGGTCGGTTTTATGTTTGGAAAAGGTTCGTTCGTGGGGAAAGATCGTACCGGTATCCCAATTTGTGAGCTTCATCAATCCCACAAATCCGCGTCGTGTCAACGTTACTCCAGTATCCGTTACAAATGTCTGTGTGTATCCATACAGACAATTGGACTCTTCCCGAACGAGAATCCCCTCATTGATCCACATGTCCAAAAATTCTCTGGCCCGGGTATATTGGTTCTGTACCTCGGTATCATCCGGAAATTTTTTGCCCAAAATCAATCGGATAACATTATGGGGACTCTGGTCGTAATAATACTCCTGATCGCGATCGGAAATGACATCATACGGCGGTGTCGTCACCCGCTCGGCTGCACTAAGCAGTCTCTCGTTATATCGAAAAGCCCGAAAAGGTTTAATATCCGCCATATGTTTTCACCTCATTTTTCGTCATGAATGGCCACAAACGATAAATTGCTAATGTTATAGAATATGTGTATTGATGTCAAGCAAAACAGCATTCCACCCGTATTCATCCTTTTATCTTCACCCGTTTTAAAAAACAGGTGTTTCAGTATGAAGCGTACGAATATTCGGAGTCGAAAAGGGAGCACTGTATATTTCCCGTCCGGCCTCATACTCCGGCGGGTACGAAAATAATTCGTAATGTAATCGGAGTCACAGACCGCCCCAAATGACAATGCTACGATATAGCTATAAAAGGATAAAAATAGAAATATATAATAATATTTGAACTTCTTTATATTTTACATGCTAGAATATACAAAAGGGAGTGAATATATGAAACAAACATCGGCTATAAATGTCATAGAACGTGCGGCTGAATTCAGAAAGGAGTGATATTTAAAATGGTAGGTCAATGGTCGTTATGGGTACTCGGAATCATGGTCATCCTGTACACCGTCTTGCTCCTTGGAGTCTTCATGACGTCGTTTGACAAGAGGTAACACGTGCAGATAGACGTCAGAGATACGAGTGCTCTTTGTGACAACAACACACTCCTTGTACGTCCTTATATTCACCCTTATCCGGGGCGTACCTCCCGTCTGATGATCGACTCGGGACGACGCCGGATACCCGCACTCACAGGTCTCTGATCGCCGGATATCCTTCTATGCTTTCCGCCTTCTTGACCGCATCGATGACCGCCAGGCTCATGGCCTCATTCGCCAGCGTACCGCATATGCTGACATCCGCATATGCAATTCCTCCCGCCGCAACGGCGAAAATGGTATCGCCGTCAAGCATGGTGTGAGAGGGAAATACCGCCCGGGCGAGGCCGTCGTGTGCCATTCGTGCAATTCGGTTCATATCCGTCTTTCCGAAAGACACATTGACGGCGACCACACCGATAATCGTGGCCGTGCCGGGGGGCATAAATGGAAAGCTGACATCATGGATGACCTTTCTGGCGTCGACAAAACCGTTTCGCTCCCGATTGAGCGTCCCGGCGATTACCCGTCCCGTCTCCGGATCGATGACATCTCCCAGCGCATTGACCGCGGCGACCGCCCCGACGACCACCCCACCGGCCCCAACGACGGACGCCGTGCCGATGCCGGATTTTACGGCGAACTCCATACCGTAGAGCTTGCCCACGGTTGCCCCGCTCCCTGCCCCCACATTCCCCATCGGCACATCCCCGGACACGGCCCCTTTCGCCGCCCGATATCCCATATCGGCATCGGGATGTACGGCACCTTTACTGACGGGGAGATCGAAGATCACCGCCGCAGGCACCAGGGGCACTATGCCGTACCCGGTATCCATCCCCCGGCCCTCTTCCTTCAGCCATGCCATAACCCCAGAGGCGGTGTCGAGACCGAAGGCGCTCCCGCCGGACAGCACGACGGCATCGGCGGTTTCGACCAGATTCATAGATAAAAAGACGTCCGTCTCCCGGGTTCCGGGCGCGCCGCCCCGCACATCCACGCCGCACGGCATTGGCCGCTCACACACCAGCACCGTCGTCCCGGTATGATGTTTCTCATCGGTCGCATGCCCCAGAAGTATTCCGTCGATATCGGTTATGGCACCCATCGTTATGTCCTCGTTTCGGTTTTACCGCATCCTCACCATCGATACCGCCGATCCCGTCACCACAAAGAACGACGTCAATCAACATCGGCATGTCTCTTCCGTCAACGCGCAGAACGAGCTTTTCTGCGTAGCCAGGTATATCGCTCTGCATCGTTCACGTTCGAACGCGCCATCCCCATTCCGCATCGATACGCGACACATTCTTCCGACCGCGGATGCGATATCCGTGTATCATTCGATCACCGTCTCAGCCGGTGAATTCCGTCCGCCTGGATACTTATATCCGACTCGAAGTCGCCCATCCCGTTATCGGAGACAAACCATCGAAACAATGCCCTCTATCACGGCAGATCGACGAAGCCTGAAAGATCGTACCCGTAATCATAGAAATAGCCGTCCAACCAGGAATTGGTTGAAATATACATGATACTTTCGCTGCCGCACAGGTGCGGATCCGTACAGTTGGTAACACTCTCTACGACAAATTCACCCCCGAATCCGGCACTGGACCCGGTAAAATTCTTATAATATGACCGGGTCAGCGTCCGATACTCGGAAGCACAGGTTTCCGCCTCGAGTTCCACCTCCACTTCGGTCACGTTCAGAGGGATATCCGGAACGGTCAATAAAACCCTGACGACATGATCACATGAACCCAGGTTAAGATACGCATAGGTCAACTCCAGCGATTCTTTGACACCGGCGGTTTTCCCCCCCAGGAGCCAATCACCCTCCGCATGCGTCAACCGATACTGATCCTCCCCTTTCAACCACCATGTGGTGCGGCCGTCGTTGTTGAATCCCGCGATTGTCGTATTCCATGTGGTCTCCACCACAATGCTCGATTCATTCACTCTGTCCACGTTGTAGTTCACCGTGATCGTCGATACACCGTCGAAAAACGGCTCGATGCTTTCAGATATCAGTTCACCCTTGGAGTAGTATCCGCCGACGTTGCCGTCATACTCTTCGGAGATAAGATCTTCAAGGCCGCTCTGGTTTTCCGTTTCAAGATACATAATGAAGGAATCAAGAAATTCCTTGGCGATCTCTTCCGTATCGACATCCAGATATGTGATGGTCCAGGGACCGATATCGTACGGCCCGGACGAGGTACCCCGGCTGTTGATCGCACGGAGCATCAATTCGTACTCCCGGGTTTCTTCAGGAATAAATGAAAACCTCCAGTTTTCCGTTCCGTCGGCCCGGTCCCAGCTCAGGCCGCCGTTGAGACTGTACTCCACGGCGCTCACCGGGTATGAATCGTCGGCGGCGGTTCCGTTTACTTCGATCTCTCCTGTGGGAGAGATATTACTCCTGTTCACGATTATTTCATATATATCATCAAGTTCGATACGGTTGTTTATGAACGCCCTGTCGATATACGGGTCACCGGCTCCGCCCGAGTCTCCTGCCCCCGACACATCGGAAAAACTCATCTCCTCGAGAAACTGACGAAGGAGTGCAGGGTCTATATTTCCCACCGCGCCGGGGGCCTCGCCGGTGATCACATCCAACATCTTGTCTTCGCATACCATGGCCGTTACGGCGCCCGGAATGTCGCGATATTCCACCGTTACACAGCTCTCTATGCCGATAATCGTCGTCCTCAGTGAGTCGGGATCGAACATCGCCCCAAAGTCCGTTCCCCTTACACCGATTGAGGCGTTTTCCGTCTCGATAAAGAAAGCGGCTCCCTTTGTCTGAAACGGCGTAACCCATGCCCTGACCTTCCCCTGTACCAGTTCTATGACGCTCGTGCTCGTCTTTGTGACCTCAAAATAGCCCAATTCCTTTATAACAACATAACTGTCCGGTCCTATTTTCATCAGGCTTGAATCTTTCAGGGTGATTTCCACCCACCCCTCCGATCCGGTTTGAATCTCATCTCCTATTTTCGGCACATACCCTTCCACGAGAGACACCCATTCATCACCGCCGACCTTCTTCAGGTCCACGAATCCCTCAATGTGTGTAACAAACGCGTTCCCGTCTGTCTGTTGTGGAAATACAGCCGGTAATATCCCCACTACCAGTACAAGCAGTACCACGGCTGCAAAAATCCAATTTCTTGCCGTCTTAATTGAATATTTCATGGTCATTCTCAACTTTTTTACACAATAAAATCATAATCAAAAAAATACAAGGAAAAAAATAACCCGTTACCGGACACTCGGAACACCCTCTCGTACAATACAGGTACCGATATCATCAATATTTTTCATCTTCTTATCTCTCCTATTTTGTTTGTCTTGACAAAACCACATCTATTGTTATAATCGATTACTTGATGCATATACATGTTATTTGTTCTCCTCACGGTTTTTTCCGTCCCGTAATGATTTCTGAATAAACGCTCTTTTCTTATCGTATTTTAACAGAGAAAATATATGAAACTATTGCGCACATCTGTATTGATTTCACTTCTTCTCGCTTTCTTGTTTTCAGCACCGTATACCGCCCTGTCTCAGGACGAGGGGATATCCGACGGCAAGGTGGAGTTGACCTACACGCTGGATGAGTGCATTCACATGGCCTACCGGCAATCGCCCTTGAT